>NZ_JBHYGR010000006.1:104959-109578 GCF_042738155.1 Kitasatospora sp. NPDC059088
GGCGGGGCGGGCCACCCCGGGCAGCGGCCCGCCGCGCGCGTGCTGGCCGGGCCGCGCAAACCCCCCCCCCCCGCGGGCGGCGCCCCCCCCGCTCCCGTGTACGGCGCCCGTACGGGCGGCACGCCGTGCGGGGCGGGCGGGCCCCGGCGAGACTCGGTCGCAGGGCGGGGGCCAGCACCATGAGAAACCCGAAGGAGCGGTCATGCCGGAGCCCGAGCCGCCGGACACGCCCCCGCGGCAGGGCGGCGGCCCCACCCTGCGCGAGGTGCTGCTGCACCGCGGCTACCTCGGGCTGCTGCTGGTCGCGGTGCTGGTCGGCGTCCCGATCTCGCTGGTCGCCTTCGGGTTCGTCGGCCTGGAGCACGAACTCCAGCACTGGATCTGGGAGAGCCTGCCGGACGCCGCCGGGTTCGACCGGGCGCCCTGGTGGTGGCCGCTGCCCGCGCTGGCGCTGGCCGGGCTGCTGCTCGCCCCGATCGTCACCCGGCTGCCCGGGCGCGGCGGCCACGTGCCGGTGGACGGGCTCGGCGGCGCGCCCAGCCTGCCCCGGGACGTGCCGGGAGTGGTGCTGGCCGCGCTCGTCGGCCTGCCGCTCGGTGCGGTGCTCGGCCCGGAGGCACCGCTGATGGCGCTGGGCGGCGGACTCGCGCTGCTCGCCGTCCGGGCGCCCGCCCGGGCCCGGAACCCGCGGGTCGTCCCGGTACTGGGCACAGCCGGGGCGGCGGCGGCGATCTCGACGATCTTCGGCAGCCCGCTGGTGGCCGCGGTGATGATGATCGAGGCGGCCGGGCTCGGCGGCCCCCAGCTGGTCGCGCTGGTCCTGCCCTGCCTGCTCGCCAGCGGCGTCGGCGCCCTGGTCTTCACCGGCTTCGGGCACTGGACCGGCCTGTCGATCGGCGCGCTCTCGCTGCCGCACGTGCCCGCGACCGGCACCCCCGACCCCGGGGACTTCCTGTGGGGGGTGCCGCTGGCGGTCGCGGTCACGCTGGTCTGCGTGGCCGGGCAGACGCTGGGCCGACGGGTCAAGGCCTTCACGGGCACCACGACCGCCCCGCGGACGGCGCTGCGCACCGCCGTCCGCACGGTCGGCTGCGCGGTCGCGGTCGGCGCCTGCCTCACCGCGTACGCGCTGCTCACCGGCCGCTCGCCGGAGGAGGCCGCGCTCTCCGGCCAGGCCACCCTGGGCGCGCTCGCGGCCGACCCGGCGGCCTGGCCGATCGGCGCGCTGCTGGCGCTGGTGCTGTGCAAGACGCTCGGCTGGGGCATCGCGCTGGGCAGCCTGCGCGGCGGGCCGATCTTCCCCGCCGTCCTGATCGGCGCCGCCCTCGGTGTGGCCTGCGCGCCGCTGCCGGGCCTGGGCACCGCACCGGCGCTGGCCGCCGGGCTGGCCGCCTCCGGCGCGGCCGTGACCAGGCTGCCGGTGACCAGTACCGTGCTGGCCACGATGCTGCTGGGCGGGCAGGCGGCGAACGCGATGCCGCTGCTGATCGTCTCCGCCGTGACGGCCTTCCTCACCGCCGAACTGCTGCGCGGCCGGGCCCGCCCCGCCCCGGAGGCAGCGACCCCGGCGCCGGTCCACCCGGCCTGACCCCTCGGTCCGCGGACTCGTCAACGTTCGGTGCCGTGGCTACCCCTCCGGGGGACGGAAGGTGAACATTCGCCGATTCCCCGGCCCCGCACCCGGTGCGTGGGCGATAACGGAGGGGCTCCTGGCCGACCCCATCCGAGGAACCGCCCATGCCCATCGCCCAGTACGGCGTGCTCGCCGCCACCGCCGTCGACCGCCGCCGCGAGGGCGCCACCGGCACCCCGCACTACCAGATCCACCTGCGCGACGCCGCCGGCACCGACTACCGCGCGGCCGTCAACGTGCTCTCCCAGCAGGCCCCTTCGAACCTGCTCTACTTCGCCGACGAGAACTTCCGGCACCCGGTGACCGCCCTCCTCCCGGCCGCCGGCAGCGGCTGGACGGCGCTGGACTCCCGTCCGGGCACGGCGAGTCTGGACTTCGTCCGCGGCAAGCTGTTCGACCACGCGGCGATGCACGTGCTGCCGCCCGACCTCCCCGGCCCGGACAACGACCTCGCCGACCTGCTCGACCACTACGTGCAGCACGCCATCGCCGACCCGAACGCCGCCCTGTACGTGTTCGGCCAGCGCTTCGGGCCCGAACCCGGCGTCCCCGACAAGGTGTTCGGCTTCCTGCCCGGCAACGGCGTGCACGACGTGCACATGAACCAGGGCAACAGCGGCCAGTTCCGCGGGGACGACGGGGTGTACCAGGACGGCGCCCTGCTGATCCACCTGCCGGACGAGAACCGCTGGGCGGCGGTGTTCCTCGCCTTCCAGTCCCAGTCCTGGCACACCGACGACCGCACCGGCCACGGCCTGCCGGGTTCCGTCCCGCACCCCGGCCGGGCCCCGCAGGACTCCCCCAACAGCCGGGCCTAGTGTCTCCGCCGGATCAGGTGGTGATCGGCGGATTGGGCCGGGTCAGCCCGCGGTCGTAGGCGAAGATCACGGCCTGCACCCGGTCCCGGGCGCCGATCTTCGCCAGCACCCGGCTGACGTGCGTCTTGACGGTCGATTCGGCCAGCACCAGCCGCTGGGCGATCTCGTTGTTCGTCCAGCCCTGGGCGATGGCCACCAGGATCTCCCGCTCGCGCTCGGTCAGCGCCTCCAGCCTCGGGTCCTCGACGGGCGCCGCGCCGACCGGGCGGACCGGCAGGTGGTGGGCGTAGGCGTCGAGCAGCCGCCGGGTGATCGCCGGGGCCACCACGGCGTCGCCCTCCGCGACGGCGCGGATCCCGGCGAGCAGTTCCTCCGGCCGCGCGTCCTTGAGCAGGAAGCCGCTGGCCCCGGCGCGCAGCGCGGCGTGCGCGTACTCGTCCAGGTCGAAAGTGGTGAGGACCAGGATGCGCGAGCGCCCGCCCTCGGCGACGATCCGGCGGGTGGCCTCGATGCCGTCCATGCCGGGCATCCGGATGTCCATCAGGACGACGTCGGGCCGCAGGTCGGCGGCGAGCCGGACGGCCTCGGCGCCGTGCGCGGCCTCGCCGACCACCTCGGTGTCGGGCTGGCTCTCCAGCAGCATCCGGAAGCCGTAGCGCTGCAGTGGCTGGTCGTCCACGATGAGGACGGTGGTCACGGGTGGCCGCCTGTCGGGTCGGGGGTGAGGTCCAGGACGGCCTCCACGGTCCATCCTGCCCCAGGGCCGGGGCCCGCCGTGACGCTCCCGCCGTACAGGGCGGCGCGTTCGCGCATCCCGGCCAGGCCGTGGCCCTCGCCGTCCGGGCGCGTCGGCGGGCGGGTGCCGCCGGGCGGGCCGGCGTCCTGGACGCGCACCCGCAGCCGGGTGGCGTCGACGGTCAGGGTGACGTGCGCCCGGGTGTCCGCTCCGGCGTGCTTGAGGGTGTTGGTGAGGGCCTCCTGGACGATCCGGTAGGCCATCAGCTGGACGCCGCGGTCCAGCCGGTCCGGGTCGCCGGAGACGGTGTACACCACCTGGGGGCCGGCCGCGCGGATCCGGGCGCACAGGCCGTCCACGTCGGCGATGCCGGGCTGGGGGTTGAACTCGGCGGCCTGGTCGGCCTGGTCGCGCAGCACGCCGAGCATCCGGCGCAGCTCGCCGAGCGCCTGGCGGCTGGTCTCGCCGATCAGTTGCAGCGCCTCCCGGCCGCGCTCGGGGTGGGTCTGGGCGGCGTAGGCACCGCCGTCGGCCAGGGTGACGATCACGGACAGGTTGTGGCCGATGATGTCGTGCATCTCGCGGGCCACCCGGGTGCGTTCGGTGGCGGTGGCCAGCCGGCTGCGCTGGTCGCGCTCGATCTCCAGCCGGGCCGCCCGCTCGCGCAGCCCGGCCAGCTGGGCGCGGCGGATGCGCACCGCGATGCCCAGGGCGACGCCCGCGGTGGCGGCGCTGACCAGGAAGAACAGGGCGTCCCCGACCGGCAGTCCACCGCCCGAGACCTCGACCGCGGCCAGCGCCATCGCCCCGACCATCAGCAGGCAGGACCAGGCCAGGTGCCGCAGCCGGCCGTGCAGGGCCAGGCTGTAGAGCGCCACCAGCAGGGCCGCGTCGGCGCGCAGGCCCACGCCCAGCGACCACTGCAGGACGAACACCGCCATGATCACCGCGAAGGCCACCGTGGGCCGGCGGCGGCGCCACAGCAGCGGCAGCACCAGGCCGGCCTGGAGGAGCAGCGTCCACGGCAGCGGCAGCCGGACCAGGTTGAGCCGGTGCTCGTGCGGCCCGGTGTCCCCGTGGCCGGCGTCCCCGTGGCCGGGGAACAGGTCGGGCAGGCCGAACATCAGGAACACCACGGCGACCACGGCGGCGTCCAGCACCCACGGGTGCGCGCGGTCCGCCTCGCGCAGCCGCTGGCCGATCCGGGCCAGCCGGGCGAACAGCGGGTGGCCGGACAGCGCGTCGGTGGTCGCGAACGGGCCGGCGGAGGCGGAGTGGTCCTCGCTCACCGGGGGTTCTCCCTGCTGGTCGGGGGCGGACGGACGGAACGGTGGGGGGGGGGGGGCGGGGCCGGCGCCCCCCCCGCAGAGGCCCCGCCCCGGGGGGGGCGGCCGGGGCCCGGGCCCCCGGGCCGGCGGGCGGGCGCCCCCCC
>NZ_JBHYGR010000006.1:109588-115338 GCF_042738155.1 Kitasatospora sp. NPDC059088
CCACCGCCCGCGCACCACAGCGTCGGTGCTCGCGTGCCGCGCCGCCCAGGCGCGCGGCGCCTCCGCGCGCCCCCCCCCCCCACCGAGAGTCTCCCAGGCGCCGGGGCGCCTAGGCCGGACAGGGCCGAGGCTCAGGCGTCGCTGCGCACCAGCCGGACGGCGGCACCGGCGAGCGCCAACACCGTCCAGCCGAGGAAGACCAGCAGGCCGGCCGTCGGCGAGAGGGTGGTCGAGTCGTGGTGCAGGGCGAACATCGCCTCACCGGCGTGGCTGGGCAGGTACGGGCTGATGTGGCCCTGCCAGTCCGTGGGGAGCAGCGAGGTCAGGCCGGGGATCAGCATCAGCGAGGCGACCAGCACGGCGATGCCGCCGGCCACCGAGCGCAGCAGGGCGCCGAGGGCCACCCCGATCACGCCGACCAGGCCCAGGTAGAGCCCGGCGCCGAGCAGGCCGCGTACCACGCCGGTGTCGGAGAGGGTCATCGCCGCCCGGGTGCCGGACAGGATGCCGCTGTCGGCGGTGAAGGTGGCGAAGACCCCGACGGTGCCGAGCACCAGCGCGATCACGCCGTACACCGCCGCCTTGGACCACAGCACCGGCAGGCGACGCGGCACGGCGGCCAGGGTGGAACGGATCATGCCGGTCGAGTACTCGCCGGCCGCGACCAGCACGCCGAGGACGCCGAGCGCCAGCTGGGCGAAGTTGGTGCCGAACAGGGACAGGCTGAGCGCGCCGGCGTCGGCGAAGTCCCGGTCCATCGGGCGGCCGGAGGTGAGCCGCGACTTGAACTGGAAGGCCGCGATCAGGCCGAAGGCGACCAGGAACAGCAGGGCCAGGCCGAGGGTGATCCAGGTGGAGCGCAGCGACCACAGCTTGGCCCACTCGGAGCGCAGCACGCGCGCGGCCGTCACCTTGTAGGCGGGGCCGGCGGGGCGCTGCCCGGCGGGCACGGCCGTCTGGCTGGGGGCGATCGTGGTCATGCCGCGCTCCTCTGGGTGTCGACGGTGCTCTCGACGGTGGTGGTGCCGTGGTACTCGACGGCGTCCCGGGTCAGCTCCATGAAGGCCTCCTCCAGGGAGACCGTCCGCGGGGTGAGTTCGAACACGGCGATGCCGTGCTCGGCGGCGGTCAGGCCGATCTCGCGGGCCGTCCGCCCGGTGACCAGGAGCTCCTCGGAGCCGGAGCGGCCGGTGATCTCGACGTCCGGTCCGGCGAGCGCCGAGCGCAGCCGGGTCGGGTCGGCGCTGGCGACCTTGACGACGTCGCCGCCGGCCTGCTGGACGAGCTCCTGGACGGTGGTGTCGGCGAGCAGCCGGCCCCGTCCGACGATGATCAGGTGGTCGGCGACCAGCGAGACCTCGCTCATCAGGTGCGAGGAGACGAAGACGGTGCGGCCCTCGGCGGCGAGCGAGGTGAGCAGGTTGCGGATCCAGAGCACGCCCTCGGGGTCGAGCCCGTTGACCGGCTCGTCCAGCATCACCGTGGCCGGGTCGCCCAGCAGGGCGGCCGCGATGCCGAGCCGCTGGCCCATGCCGAGCGAGAACGCCCCGGCGCGCTTGCGGGCCACCGACTGGAGGCCGGTCAGCTCGATGACCTCCTCGACCCGGCGGCGCGGGATGCCGTGGGTGTGGGCCTGGGCCATCAGGTGGTTGAACGCCGAGCGGCCGGGGTGGATCGACTTGGCCTCCAGCAGCGCGCCCACCTCCTGCAGCGGAGCGGCGTGCTCGGCGTACCGGCGGCCGTTGACCCGGACCGACCCGCTGGTGGGCGCGTCCAGTCCGACGATCATCCGCATCGTGGTCGACTTCCCCGCCCCGTTGGGGCCGAGGAACCCGGTCACCGCGCCCGGCCGGACCGTGAAGTCCAGCCCGTCCACGGCGGTCTTCTCCCCGTACCGCTTCGTCAGCTGGTGCGCCTCGATCATCGCTAGCCCTTACGTTCAGGGGCCGGGCCCTCCCGGCCGCCCACGGGTTCCACGCTAGGGCCCGGCGGGGCCCGAACCGCGGCACTGCGGACTGATCATCGGACGCCGCGTAGTACCGCGGTACCACACCGTCGCCCTACCCGCGGAAAAGCGGTTTCGCCGACCGCGCCCGCTCGCCGAGGATGGCGGGATGGACGATCGGAGCGTGACCCTGCGTCGGATGACCCCGGCCGAGTACCAGGCGGCCACCGAGATCCGGGAGGCCGAGACCGTCCGGCAGCTCGCCGAGCGGATGCCGGAGGAGCTGGCCCGCGCACACACCCGTCAGGGCACCGCGAGGTTCCTCCCGGACGGCCTGGACACCGCGGGCCACCACCTGGTGGTCGCCGAGGACGGGGCGGGGCGCACCGTCGGCACCGCCTGGATCGGCCCCGACCCGCGCGCCGGGGCCGGCGTCTCCACCTCCGCCTGGCTCTACCACCTCCGCGTCCTCCCCGAGTTCCGCCGCCAGGGCTACGGCGCGGCCGTCCTCGCCGCCGCCGAACGGCTCGCCGTGCGCCTGGGCACCACCGACCTCGCCCTCAACATCTTCGGCGGCAACGAGGCGGCCATCGCCCTCTACCGGCGCGGCGGCTACGGCGTCACGGCGATGTACCTGAACAAGTCCCTCCGCGAGTAGCCCGGCGGAACCTTGCCGCGGCGGCCAACTACCCTGTGGCGGGCGGCCGTCGGGCTTGCTCGGGGCCGGCGGGGTTGCTCGGACCGTACACGGGACGCCAGGGGGAGGCGCGGATGGAGACCTGCGGGGAGTGCGGTGCGCGGGGGTGCCCGGAGCTGTTCCACCGGCTGCTGGCGCTGGACCACTCGCGGGCGGAGCCGTGGGGGCCGTTGCACGCGGTGTCGGTGTCCTGCTTCCTGTTGCAGCATCCGGGCCGGCTGCCCGGGGACGGCGGGGCGGGTGCCCGGGGGATGCTGCGGGCGTACCTCGACGGCGGGTTGCCGGCGGTGGAGCGGCTGGTCGGGCGGGCGCGCCGGGCGAACTCACACCGGGTGACGGGCGGGACCGCACCGGGCGGGGCGGCACATCCCGCTCAGGAGGCGCCGCGGGGCGGGTTCGCGGTGACGATCGAGCAGGTCGCGGTGGACGGGGCGTTCCCGGCCGAGGGGTTCGCGGAGCGGGTCGGGGCGTGGGCGTCGGTGACGCTCGCTGCCTGGGGGCGCGACGGAGCGTAGCCGCGGCGGGACCGGAACGGGACCGTGGCCCCATGCGCATGGGTCAGCCCGGGCGGTGCCATGGAGGGGCGGGTCGACCGGCCTGCGGAACCCTCCCGGAGGACACCATGAACGCCAGATCGGTCAACCCGGTGGCCGTCGCCGCCGGAGCTGCCGGAGTCGTCGTCCTCGCGGCCGTGGTCGTCCGCGCCGCCCGGTGCTGCAGGGCCCGGGCGGAGGGTGAGGCGGCCGGGGAGCAGAAGCGCCGGGGCCACGCCCACGGCCCCGGTCATGGTCACGGCCACGGCCACGGCCACAAGCCGTGCCCCAACCCGCCGAACTGCTGACCCCGGTCCGGGCGCGCCCGGCGGCTCCCGTCAGCCCGCCGGGTTGCGCGGCAGCACCGCGTGCACCCGGGTGCCCTGGCCGAGGCCCGCGACGGGGTGGACGGTGCAGCTGCCGCCGATCTCCGCCGCCCGGTCGCTCATCGAGCGCAGCCCCACCCCCGGGTGGCCCGCGTCGCCGCGGCCGGGGCCCTGCCCGTCGTCCTCGACGGTGAGTTCCAGCCGCCCCGGGTCGACCAGGACGGTCACCCTGGCGCTGGTCGCCCGGGCGTGGCGCAGCACGTTGTTGAGCGCCTCGGCGGTGATCCGGTAGACGGCGACCTCGACCGCGGCGGGCAGCTCGGGCAGCGGGTCGGGCGCGAGCAGCGCGGTGACGGTGAGCTCGTCGCCGCTGAAGGTGTCGGCGAGGCGGCGCAGCGCGCGGCTCAGCCCGTAGTCGCCGAGCGCGGTGGGCCCGAGCCGGTCGGTGATCCGGCGGACCTCACGGACGGCCGTGGCGAGGTCGTCGGCGACGTCCTCCAGGGCGGCGGCGAAGCGGGCCGGGTCGTCCACGGCGGCCGCGCCCTGGAGGCGCAGCCGCAGCCCGGCCAGCATCGGGCCGAGCCCGTCGTGGATGTCGCGGCGCAGCTGACGGCGTTCCTCCTCCCGGGCGGCGACGATCTGCTCGCGGCTGGCCCGCAGGTCCTCCATCAGCTGGAGCGAGGCCACGGCGGGCGCGGCCTGGTCGGCGAGGGAGCGCAGGATGTCGCGGTCGCTGTCGTCGAGCGTGCGCTGGCCCGGACGCGGGGAGACGGTGAGCCGGCCGATCTCGCTGCCGCGGTGGACCAGGGCGAAGCGTTCGCCGTCCTCGGGGTACTCCCCCACGGCGGCGAGCCGGCGTTCACCGCCGCGGGTCGAGACGGTCAGGTCCACTCCGGGCAGCCGCAGTTCGTCGCCGACCGTGGCGCACAGCACGGCGGGCACGTCCTGCGGGTCGACGGTCTGGCTGACCCGCCCGGCGAGGCTGCGCAGCACCTGGTACGGCTGGGCGCGGGCGCCGTAGTACCAGCGGTCGACGATGCCGGAGGCCCAGCGCACGCCCCTGGGCAGGCCGCCGGCGAGCAGGAGGACCAGGGCGACCACGCACAGGGCGCCGAAGCCCCGGCCGGGCAGCAGCATGGTGGACAGCAGCCCGGCCAGCAGCACGAAGACGACCGCCAGCCCGGCGGCGACCAGCAGTCCGACCAGGATCCGGCGGGCCGAGCGGTCCAGCCGCCAGGAGCCGTCCCGCACCACCACGACGGCGAGGGTCAGGGTCCACAGCGCGGAGGCGGCCGCGTAGGCGGCGTAGGAGGCGGTGCTCTGGCCGTTGAAGTAGTAGCCGGCCTCGGCGCCGGCCCAGAGCAGGTAGACGGCGATCGCGACCAGCACGTGCTGCCGGCGGCGCCGGGGCACCCGGCGGGCGCGGGCCAGCGGGACGAGCACCACCAGGGCGGTCAGGGCGACCCACACGACCAGTTGGGTGATGTGCAGGGTGCCGTTGAAGTGCCGCAGCCAGTCGGCGACGGTGCTGTCGGCGAGCGGGTTGGGGCGGCCGAACACGGTCGGTTGGTAGACGTAGTAGCTCGCCTGGGGCAGCATCCACAGGCCCACCGCGCCGACCGCGAGCCACCAGCGGCGGTCGGTCAGCCGGCCGTACGGGAGCCAGAGCGGCAGCGCCTGCCAGATCGTGCCGCTGACGGTGTAGCCGACCGATTTGAGCACGACCACGGCGCCGACGTAGCGCGGGTCGCCCACCTGCGTCCAGACCGGGGTCTCGGCGGCGAGCGGCAGGATCAGCGCGCCCCCGTACGCCAGCAGCACCCAGCCGAGCTCCAGACCGGGGCGGTGGGCGTGCAGCAGCACCCCGCCCGCGACGGCGGCGAGGCCGAAGCCGAGCACCGCCAGGTGCCGGGTCGGCTCGGCGATCCCCGGCGTGCCCAGGTGGCCCAGCACGTAGCCGGCCCACAGGCCGCCCGCCGCCAGGCAGACGAGCGCGCACAGCCCCGCCGTCGCGAGCTGCCGCTCCGCCCGCCCGGGCCGGGGCCGCCACCGGACGCTCCCCGCGCTCTCCGCACCCATGACCGACCTCTCTTCGCCCACGACCGGCCGCATGGCAGCAGTCTCGTCCACCCGGTGTCCCGGGCGCATGGGGCAGCGGCCCCGCGGGTGACGGACTGCGGGCGGCCGGCGGCCCAGCGTCACGGAAGCGTCGGGGGCGGCGGCCGCGCGGCGGGCGCCGGCCCCTGCGC
>NZ_JBHYGR010000006.1:115348-121330 GCF_042738155.1 Kitasatospora sp. NPDC059088
TCCCTTTCTCCCCCCCGGGGTCGCGGGCCGGTCGGGGGCGGGGCCGCGGGGGGGGCGGTCGGGGGGGGGGCGCGGGCCCCACGTACACGCAGGGGTCGGGCCGGGGGGCCAGGGCCGGGACCACGGCCCCGACGGGTGGCGGCTCAGCGGCGGCGGTGGTCGGTGTCCGGGGCGCCGCAGAGGGCGTCGTCGACCAGCCGGCTCTCCGCCTGCTCGATCCGGCGGACGTCGTCCGGGGTGTCGGCGCGGACGCCCGAGAGCGAGAGCGTGACGCTGCGCCGGCCGTCGGCGGTGACCCCGGTCGCCGTGATCCAGCCGGCGTCGCCGCCCTCGTGGCCCCAGGACACCCCGCCGCAGGTCAGCGGGCGGGAGAAGAGTCCCAGTCCGTCCCGGGCCCCCGGCATGAGCGCCTGGAACTCCTCGCCGACCGGAACGGTCTGCTGCATCCGGGCGAGCTGGGCGGGCGGCAGCAGTCGGCCGCCCAGCAGGGCCCGGAGGAAGCGGTCGAGGTCGGCGGTGGTGGAGACCAGCCCGGCCTCCCCGTTGATGCCCAGGCCGACCTGCTCGGTGACGTCGACGGGCGGCTCGCCGGGCCGGAAGCTCTGGTACGTCCGGGCGTGCGGCCGGGGCAGCGTGGGGGACGTCCCGGGCCGGAAGGTGTGGGTGAGGCCGAGCGGCCGGACGATCCGGTCCCGTACCTCCTGGTACCAGGCCTGCCCGCCGACCCGCTCGATGATCATGCCGAGCAGGACGTAACCGGTGTTGCTGTAGCGCAAGTCGGCGCCGGGCCGGAAGTCCGGCGGGTGGCGCAGCGCCCGGTCGACGCTCTGCTCGGGCGTGGAGCCGTCGTAGCGGTGCCGGCGGAAGTCGTCGGCCGAGCTGTAGTCCGGGTAGTCGTCGTGGAGGCCGCTGGTGTGCTGGAGCAGGTGGCGGACGGTGATCGCGCCGCCGTCGTTCCCGTTCCCGGACACCACGCCGGGCAGCCACCGCTCGACCGGGTCGTCCAGGGAGAGCCGGTGCTCGCCGACGAGTTGGAGGACGACGGTGGCCACGAAGGCCTTGGTGACGCTGGCGATCCGGAAGTGGCCGTCCGGCGACACCGGCTGTCCGGTCGTCACGTCGGCGACGCCGCCGGTGGCGGTCACCGTCCGGCCGTCGGCGGTGACCAGCCGGGCCTGCACGCCCGTCACGCCGAGGGCGGTGAGCGCGGCCGCGTCCCGCCGGAGCAGGCTCCGGTCGTCGTACGGCCGGGCCGCCGCGGCGGCGGGCACGGTCGTGGCGAGGGCGCCGGCCAGGACGGCGGCCGACACCAGGGTCCGCCGTACGGAACGGCCGCGCCGTCCTGCGGCGCCAATCGGTGATTTCTTCATGGGAGTTGACGCTAGGTCCGACCGCCGCGCCCGGTCGGTACCCCGAGCCGGTCGGAAAACAGGGTAGTGGGCTGTAGTGCCGGGCCGGTTCGCCGTGATCCAGACTTGGGCGGATGAACCTCCCTGCGGCCGAAAGGCTTTCGGCGACCTGGCGCGCCCTGAGCTACCTGCTGGGCAGCCTGCTCGCCGCCGCGCTCGCCGTGCTCGTGCTGCCCGTCCTCCTCGTCCCGGCTGCGGCGCGCGCGTGGGCCGGCCGCCAGCGCCGCCGCGCCGACGGACTGCTGGGCGCACCCGCCTCCGGCCCCGTCCGGGCCGGCACCGCGCGCCTCCTCGGGTGGCTCGGCGCCTGGCTCCTGAGCGGCCTGGCGTTCGGGCTGGTCGCGGTGGTGTGCGCGGGCAACACCCTGACCACGGCCGTCACGGTGCCCCTGTGGTGGGCGCTGCCCGCCGGCACCCGGGCGGGCGGCTTCGCCGCCGGTGCCCCGCTGACCGGGTGGGGCCCGGCGCTGACCCTGGGGACGGCGCAGCTGCTGGCCTTCGCCGCGCTGACCGTCTGGCTGGTCCCCCGGCTGGCCCGCCTGCACGCCCGGACCTGTGTGGCCCTGCTGGCGCCGTCGGCCTCCGAGGAGCTGGCGCAGCGGGTGGAGACGCTGACCGAGACCCGGGCCGGGGCGCTCACCGCGCACGGCGCGGAGCTCCGCCGGATCGAACGCGACCTGCACGACGGCACCCAGGCCCGGCTGGTGGCCATCGCGATGCGGCTGGGCGTGGCCCGGGAACTCCTGGACGAGGACCCCGGGACGGTCGCCACCCTGCTGGCGCAGGCCCACCGGACCACCGAGGAGGCCATGGTGGAGCTCCGCGCGGTGATCCGGACGATCTACCCGCCGATCCTGGCCGACCGCGGCCTCACCGGGGCACTGTCCGCCCTCGCGGCCGACGCGGCCCTCGACACCACCCTCGACGTCGGCAGCCTCGGCACCCTCCCCGCCGCGGTCGAGGCCGTCGCGTACTTCACGGTCGCCGAGGCGCTCACCAACGCCGCCAAGCACAGCGGCGCCACCCGGACGGCGGTACGGGTCGCCCGCACCGGTGACCGGCTGTCGATCGAGGTCACCGACGACGGGAGCGGCGGCGCCGACGAGCGGCTGGGCACCGGCCTCGCCGGGATCCGCCAGCGCGTCCTGGCGCTCGACGGCACCCTCGACCTCCGGAGCCCGGCCGGCGGCCCGACCACGATCACGGTGGGTGTGCCGTGCGGGTCGTGATCGCCGAGGACAACGTCCTGCTCTCCAGCGGGCTGGAACTCCTGCTCACCGCCAAGGGCTTCCGCGTCGCCGCGATCGTCCAGGACGCCCCGGGCTTCCTCGCCGCCGTCGCCGAGCACCGGCCCGACGTCGCCGTCGTCGACGTCCGGCTGCCGCCCGGCTTCCGCGACGAGGGCATCCACGCCGCCATCCGGGCCCGCCGGGAGCAGCCCGGCCTGCCCGTGCTCGTCCTCTCCCAGTACGTCGAGCAGCAGTACGCCGGGGAACTGCTCTCCGACGGGCGCGGCGGCATCGGCTACCTGCTCAAGGACCGGGTGAGCCGGGTCAGCGAGTTCACCGACGCGCTGCGCCGGGTCGCCGCCGGGGACACCGTGATGGACCCGGACGTGATCGGACAGCTCCTCACCCGGCACGCCCAGGACCCGACGGCCGCCCTGACCCCGCGCGAACGCGAGGTCCTCGCGCTGATGGCCGAGGGGCAGGACAACACCACGATCGCGACCCGGCTCGTCATCACCGACAACGCCGTCCACAAGCACATCGGCAACATCTTCGCCAAGCTCGGCCTCTCACCCGCCGACAGCGGCCACCGCCGGGTCCTCGCCGTCCTCACCTACCTCAGCCGGCGGAGGGCCGTCGGGCACCCCTGACGCCCTCCGGCACCGGTCCGGAAGCCCGCCGAGGTGTGCGGGTCCGGGGGCCGGGGAGACGCTGGGAGCAGGCCGAGGACGGAGGAGGCGAGCCCCATGAGCGACTCGCGCACGACCCACGGGCCGGAACCGCACGGGACCCCCGGCTGAGCCCGCCGTGGGACGCCCCGAACACCGCCCCGACCACCGCCCGGAACCTCGCCCGGCGCGGCGCCCCCGGCCGCTCGGCAGCCGCCCGCCCCGGGTGCCGGTGCGGCCGGCACGGCCCGCGGCGCCCGTCGAGCACGTGCCGGCCGGGCTGCGCACCGCTGCCGGGTACGTCTGGCGGCTGGGACTGCTCGGAGTGGCCGCCTACCTGGCCGTCGGGGTGCTCGGCGAGCTGGAGGTGCCGGTCATCGCGCTGTTCGTGGCGCTGGTGATCACCTCGGTGCTGCGCCCGCTGGTCGACCTGCTGGCCCGGACGCTGCCCCGGTCACTGGCCGTGCTGGTGGCGTTCCTGTGCGCGCTCGTGGTCGTCGGCGGGGTGCTGGCGCTGGTCGGGACGAACGTCGCCGACGAGTGGAACCGGATCGGCGACGAGCTGCGCGGCGGCCTCGGCCGGATCGACCACTGGCTCACCGGCGCCCCCTTCCACCTGCGCCCGGGGACGGTCACCGACCTGCGGGCGAAGGTCGGCGCGTTCGTCTCGGCGCACCGCTCGGCGCTGCTGACCACCGCCCTCAGCGGCGCGAGCCGGGCCGTCGAGCTGGTCACCGGGCTGGCCCTCGCGGTGTTCTGCTCGGTGTTCTTCCTGCACTCCGGCGACCGGATGTGGAGCTGGGCGCAGCGCCAGCTGCCGGCCCGGGCGCGTCCCGTCTGGGGCCGGGCCGGGCAGGCCGCCTGGCGCACCTTCGCCGGGTACACCCGCGGGGTGCTGATCGTGTCGGCGGTCAACGCGGCACTGGTCGGCCTCGCGCTGGCGCTCCTGCGGGTGCCGCTGGTGCTGCCGCTGATGGTGGTGGAGTTCGTCGCGGCGCTGGTGCCGCTGATCGGCTCCCCGATCGCGCTGGCGATCGCCGCGCTGGTCGCCCTGGCCGCGCGGGGGCCGGTGGTCGCGCTGCTGGTACTGGCGCTGATCGTGGTGATCGGCCAGATCGAGGGCCATCTGCTGCACCCGCTGGTGCTGGGCTGGTCGGTGCGGATCCACCCGGTGGCGATCGCGCTGTCGGTGATCGGCGGCGCGGTGCTGGCCGGGGTACTGGGCGCGGTGGTCGCCGTACCGGTGGTGTCGGTGGCCTGGGCAGTACTTACCGAGCTGCGCGACCACGGACCGCCGGCGGCGCGGGGGCGTGCCGGGCCAGGGGGCAACGGTCCAGGCATCTCGAAGCACTGAAATCCGGGCAATCGGCAGAAGACCGCCCGTTCGAGTGAAGATCGAACTTCGAAACCCCGTCCCGCCCGGCTGTCACCGAGGATGCGACCGCAGGTGTCCACCGACAGCACACCCATGAGGAGAACGACGTGGCGGAGAAGCGACTCAAGGCCTGGGGCAACAACCGCTCCGGCCAGCTCGGCGACGGAACCTGGACGGACTTCCGCACCACCGCCACCACCGTGCTGGGCCTGACCAGCGCCGAGGTGGTGAGGATCGCCGCCGGTGGCACCGGCCCGACCAACGGCCACGGCCTGGCGCTGCTGACCGACCGTACGGTCCAGTCCTGGGGCTCCAACGACTCCGGCCAGCTGGGAGACGGCTCGGTGTTCAGCCACAACGCGCCCGGCCAGGTGGTCAACCTCTCCAACGCCACCGACATCGCCGCGGGCGGCTCGCACAGCCTCGCCCTGCTGGCCGACCGGACCGTGGTGGCCTGGGGGAAGAACAACTACGGCCAGCTGGGCAACGGCACCAACACCGACAGCAGCGTGCCCGTGCGGGTCGAGGGCCTCAACAAGGTGATCGCGATCGCGGGCGGCCTCAACCACAGCCTCGCACTGCGCGAGGACGGCACCGTCTGGGCCTGGGGCTACAACATCAACGGCCAGCTGGGCGACGGCACTTCGGCCAGCCGCAACGTCCCGTCCCCGGTCAGCGACCTGACTGGTGTCACCCTGATCGCCGCCGGGGCCAACCACAACCTGGCCCTGATCGGCCCGCCGAGCGGCGGCACGAAGCCCACCAGCGGCAACGCGGTCAAGGCCTGGGGCTACAACGCCACCGGACAGCTCGGCGACAACAGCACCGTCAACCGCTACACCCCGGTCGACACCCAGGGCATCTGGCTCGGCGGGGTCTCCCGCATCGCCGCCGGTGGCAACCACAGCCTGGCCGTCACCGACAGCGACAACAAGCTCAAGGCCTGGGGCCAGAACACCTCCGGCCAGATCGGCGACGGCACCACCGACTACCGGATCACCCCCGTCCCCGTCCCCGGCCTGACCGGCGTCCAACTCGTCGACGGCGGCCGTGAGCACACCATCGTCCTGCTCGGCGACAACACCGTGCGCTCCTGGGGCGCCAACGGCTCCGGCCAGCTGGCCAACGGCACCACCACGGAGAGCTCCACCCCGGTGACCTCGCTCACCGCACTGACCGGCGTGGACAAGATCGCCGCCGCGGTCGGCGGCGACTTCAGCGTCGCCAACTGACCCGCGTCCGGGCGCCGGGGCGCCCGCCCCGGCCCGGGCCCCCCCGACCCCGCCCCCCCCCCACCCCCC
>NZ_JBHYGR010000006.1:121340-153208 GCF_042738155.1 Kitasatospora sp. NPDC059088
CGCGCCGCGCGCGTCCGTCCGCGGCGGGGGGCGTGCCGCGGCCTCCACCCGCGCGCCCCCCCGGCCGCGGCGCGGGGCCCCCCCCCGCCGCGCCCCCCCGGGGCCGCCCGATCAGCGCACCCAGCACACCCCCGGCGGCCGGTAGAACCGCCCGGGCCTGGGTAGTTGATGGAGGACGGACAACCATCCGTGCACAAGGCGCCCCGCCTCCGGGGCGTCCCCTGCGTCCGAACTCACAAGGAGACCAGCAGCGATGAGCACCCCCGAGGTACGCCCGGCCGACCCCGCCGGCGACGGCGGTGACCACGAGTTCCGCAACTACGTGGAGATCGTCCTCGACGGACTGTCGGACGAACCGGGGCAGGAGGTGCTGGTCAGCGGCGAACGCCGACTCGGGGCCGCGGAGTTCCGCTCCCTCGTCTACCGGCTCGCCCGCGCCCTGCGCGAGCGGGGCGTGGAGCGCGGCCGCACGGTGACCCTGCTGTGCGGGAACATCCCGGAGACCGTCGCGGTCCGCTACGCGGTCAACCTCCTGGGTGCGCACTTCAACCACCTGTACATCCGGCTGGGCACCGACGTCCAGGCCCGGATCATGGCCGACGTCGAGACCTACGCCTTCATCGTCGACCCCCGCCTCGCGGAGCGCGGCGCGGCCCTCGCCGCGGCCGTGCCGGTCAAGCACGTCCTCGTCCTCGGCGAGAACGACGAGGCGGCGCCGGAGCTGGGCGAGGACCTCCTCGCGCTGGCCGCGGGCCGGTCGGACGCGCCGCTGGCCAGTGCCGCCCGGCCGGAGGACCTGTGCTTCATCCGCCACTCCGGCGGCACCACCGGCCACCCCAAGGGCATCCGCAGCAGCTTCGCCCGCATGCAGGGCAACTGGCTCGCCGCGCTGATCACCGGGGAGCGGCGGCGGGACCTGGTGTGCACGCCGCTGTCACACGCGGCCGGCTTCATCGCCGACGGCACCCTCGCCACCGGCGGCACCGTCGTCCTCCACTACGCCTTCGACCCCGGCGAGGTGCTGGCCACCCTCGCCCGCGAACGCATCACCGACGTCTTCCTGCTGCCCCCGCTGCTCTACCAGGTGCTGGACCACCCCGACGCGGCGGCCACCGACATCTCCGCCCTCCGCCAGATCACCTACGGGGGCACGCCCTCCTCGCCGGTGCGCATGGCCGAGGCGGTCCGCCGCTTCGGCCGGGTCTTCCAGCAGGCCTACGGCCAGTTCGAGGCCGGGATCGTCAGCGTGCTGCCCGCCGACGAGCACGACCCCTACCGCCTCGACCTGCTGCGCACGGCCGGCCGTCCGGTCGACGGCGTCGAGGTGGAGATCCGCGACGAGGCCGGCGAGGCGCTCCCGGTCGGCGAGGTCGGGGAGATCTGCGTCCGGTCCGAGAACGCGATGGAGGGCTACTGGAAGAACCCGGAGCTCACCGCCGAGGTGCTGCGGGACGGCTGGGTGCACACCGGCGACCTCGGCCGGCTCGACGAGCACGGCTACCTCGCCGTCGTCGACCGGATCAAGGACATGATCGCCGTCGTCGGCGGCCACGTGTACACCACCGAGCTGGAGGACTTCCTGCACACCCACCCGGGCGTGCGGCAGTGCGCCGTCTACGGGGTACGCGGCGAGGGCGGCCACGAACGCATCCACGTCACCGTGGTGCCCGTCCCCGGGGTGGCGGTCACGGCGCGGGAGCTGCGGGCCGCGGTGCTCGACGGCCGCGGCGAGATGTACGTGCCCGACGTCGTCGACTTCACGGACGCGCTGCCCCTCACCGACACCGGCAAGCCGGACAAGAAGGAGCTCCGGAGCCGGGCCACGCCCGCGGCCTCGTAGCCGCCCGTGACCGCCGGTGCCGGGGCGGCCCGGCACCGGCGGGGTGAGACTGGTCGGGGGACGGAGGCGAGCGGCTACGGCGTCGCCCGCCCGGCGGCATAGGTTTGTCCTCCGTCCCCGTCCGCACCGCCCGAGGAGACCCCCATGGCCGACCAGTCCCCCGACCACTCCCCCGAGCACCTGCTCGCCGCCATCGAGCTCGCCGCCTCCGCCCGGGCGCACGGCAACCACCCCTTCGGCGCGCTGCTCACCGGCCCCGACGGGAAGGTCCTGCTCACCGCCGAGAACACCGTCCTGACCGACCACGACGTGACCGCCCACGCCGAGATCAACCTGGTCCGGCAGGCCTCCCGCACCCTGGCCCCGCACCAGCTCGCCGACGCCGTGCTCTACTCCAGCACCGAGCCGTGCGCGATGTGCGCCGGGGCGATCCACTGGAGCGGCATCCGCCGGGTCGTCTACGCGCTCGCCGCGACCGAACTGAACGCGATCGCGGGCGTGGACCCGGACGAGCCGGTGCTCGACCTGCCGTGCCGCGCGGTCTTCGCGGCCGGCGGCAGCACGGTGGAGGCGTCGGGGCCGTTCCTCTTCGAGGAGGCCTCCGCGGTGCACGTCGGCTACTGGGGGTAGCGGCGGCCACGCCCCCCACCCACCCGGGAGGACCGGACATGACCGCACGGATCGCCTACCGGCGGATCTACGAGGAACCCTCGCCGCAGGACGGCCGGCGGGTCCTGGTGGACCGGATCTGGCCGCGCGGCATGACGAAGGCGGACGCCCGCCTGGACGAGTGGCTGCGCGACGTCGCCCCCTCGACGGAACTGCGCACCTGGTACGGCCACGACCCGGAGCGCTTCGCCGAGTTCCGCCGCCGCTACCTCGCCGAGCTGCGCGACGCCGGGCACCGGGAGGCCGCCGGCCACCTGCGGGAACTCGCCGCCCAGGACGCGCTCACCCTGCTGACCGCCACCAGGGACGTCGACCACAGCCAGGCCGCCGTGCTGGCCGGATGGCTGGCGGAGCCCGGGCCCTGAGCTGCGCCCTGACCCGCGCTCTGACCCGCGCCCTGCCGCGCGCCCCCGGTCAGCGGTGCGCCTCGATGAAGCCGCTCACCGTCCGCACGTACTCGGCCGGGTGGGTGACGTGCGGGGTGTGGCCGGCCCCGGTCAGGGCCCGGACCTGCGCCCGGGGCAGCGCCCGCGCCAGCCGGGCGACGATCGCGGGGAACCAGGGCGGGCTCTCGGTGCCCACGGTGAGCAGGGACGGGCCCGGGTACGCGGACAGCCCGGCGAGGTCGAGCAGCGGCCAGCCCGGGTCCTGCTGTTCGTCGAGGAAGGTGGGGGCGTTGGTGAGGAGGGTGTCCCGGACCTCCAGCGGCAGCCGCTCCCACGTCCCCGGCCCGAAGGCGACCTCGTCCACGAACTGCCGCGCGCCCTCGCGGGTCTCGCCCGCGCGCAGGTGCGCCAGCACGGAGTCGATCCGCCGCTCCACCGCCCGCATCACGGGCAGCAGGTCCGGCTCCGGGGGCACGATCGCCATCAGCGGCGGCTCGTGGGCGATGAGCGTACGGAACAGCTCGGGGCGGCGGACGGCCAGGCCCAGGGCCGTCGAGGCGCCGAAGGAGTTGCCCGCGATGTGCGCCGGCGCCAGGTCGAGGGCCTGCACGAGGGCGGCGAGGTCGTCCTCGTCCTCCGTCCGGGAGCCGGGCCCGGGCGGGCGTTCGCTCCGGCTGTGCCCGCGCCGGTCGTAGACCAGGACGCGGTAGCGCTCGGCCAGGGGCGGCCGGACGAGGTCCCAGTGGGTGTGGTCGGCCCAGGAGCCGTGCACCAGGACGAGCGGATCGCCCACCCCCGTCAGCTCGTAGTGGAGGTCGACGCCGTTCACCCGGACCTTCGGCATGGTCCCGCTCCTCACCACTGGGATCCGCCCCCCGCTCCATTCAGTCATCGCGCCGCACCGACGGCAACCAGGTGGCCACGGCTCATCCGGGTGAGGGCCCGCGAGCCGGGGGCGGCGGGCGGGTGCGCGGGTGCGACCGTCGGTCGCATGCCCGTACTGCTCCCCCTGCTCCTGGTGTGCGCCGCCGTCGCGTCGGCGGTCGGACCGGCCCCGGACGCCGCCCCGGCGGCCTTCGACACCGCGCCCGCGCGGGCCGCGCTCGGGCGGCTGCTGCCCGGGCGTGCCGCCCAGTTCGAGCTGACGGCCGGGGCCCGGCCGGCCGACGGCGCCGACGCCTTCACCGTGTCCGGCACGGCGGGCGCGATCCGGGTGCGGGGCACCTCCCCGGCCACCCTGCTGGCGGGCGTCGGCTGGTACCTGCGCACCGTCGCCCACGCCGACATCGGCCTACCGGGCGACAGCACCGCGACGCTCCCGCCGGTGCTGCCGCCGGTGCCCGCCGCCCACACCGGCTCCGCCGTCGTCCCGCACCGCTACGCGCTCAACGACACCGACGCCGGCTACTCCGGGGCCTACCGCGGCTTCGCCGAGTACCAGCACGAGATCGACGTGCTCGCGCTGCACGGCTTCGACGAGGTGCTGGTCACCGTCGGCGCCGAGCAGCCCTACCACCGGGCGCTCCAGCGGTTCGGCTACTCCTCGGCCGAGCTGCGCGCCTGGATCCCGGCGCCCGCGCACCAGCCCTGGTGGCTGCTGCAGAACATGTCCGGCTTCGGCGGCCCTACTACACCGCCCAGCGCGAGGTGTTCGGCGACAGCGCGATGTACAAGATGGACCCCCTGCACGAGGGCGGCACCGCGGGCGGCGTCGACGTCCCCGCCGCGGCCGGCGCGATCCAGCGCGCGCTGCTGACCGCCCACCCCGGCGCGGTCTGGGCCGTCCTCGGCTGGGAGCACAATCCGACGGCCGCGCTGCTCGCCGGGGTGGACCGCCGCCGGATGCTGATCGTCGACGGCCTCTCCGACCGCTACGACGGCCTGGACCGCGAGGGCGACTGGAACGGCACCCCGTACGCCTTCGGCACCATCCCCAACTTCGGCGGCAAGACCACCTTCGGCGCCAACACCGGCGTCTGGACCGGCCGCTTCCACCGGTGGCGCACCGCGCCCGGCAGCGCGCTGAGCGGCATCGCCTTCATGCCCGAGGGCACCGGCAGCGACCCGGCGGCGCTCGCGCTCTTCGCCGACCTCGCCTGGTCGCCCGCCGAGATCGACCGGGCCGCCTGGTTCACCGCGTACGCGACCGCCCGCTACGGCGGCGCCGACACCGGTGCGGCGGCGGCCTGGGCACAGCTGCGCGACGGCCCGTACGGCATGCCGTCCGACGGTTGGAGCGAGCCGCAGGACGGGCTGTTCACCGCGCGCCCCTCGCTGACCGCCGCCACCTCCGGGTCCTGGTCGCCGCCGAGGACGCGCTTCGACCCGGCCACGGTGCGCGCGGCCCTGGACGGCCTGCTGCGGGCCGCACCGGAACGGCGCGGCACCGACGCCTACCGCTTCGACCTGGTCAACCTCGCCCGGCAGGCCCTCGCCGACGAGAGCCGCCGCCTGCTGCCGCTGATCGAACGGGCCTACACAGGAGGGGACTTGGGGGCGTTCCGCTCGCTGGTGGGCCGGTGGACCGCCGCCGAGGCCGAGCTGGAACGGGTGACGGCGACGGACTCCCGCTTCCTGGTCGGCAGTTGGCTCGCCCGGGTGCCGGACTGGGCCGCGGCCCCCGCCGAACGGGACCGGCTCCGGTACGACGCCCGCTCGCTCCTCACCACCTGGGGCGGCACCCGCGCCGAGTCGGAGGACGGCGGCCTGCACGACTACGCCGCCCGCGAGTGGTCCGGCCTCGTCTCGGGCCTCTACGCGAAGCGCTGGGCGGCCTACTTCGCCTCCCTGGACGACGCCCTGACCCAGCACACCCGGCCGGTGCCGGTCGACTTCTTCGCCCTGGACGACGCCTGGGCGCACTCCACCGCCCCTGATCCGACCACCCCGGTCGGCGACCCGGTCGAGGCGGCGGCCGCCGTCGCCGCGAACCACCCTATGGTTGGCCCAAGTCGGCCCCCGGCCCCGGCACCTGCGGGTACCGTGCGGGCACGGGCCACGGCCGGGAGCGAGGGGCGGGAATGAGCGGGAGCGAAGCGGCACCGAACCCCCCGGCCGGGCCGGACCGGCCGGAGAGACGGCGGGTGCTGCGGCTCGCCGCCGCGCCCCTGGCCGCGTCGCTGGCGACGGCGCTCGGTGCCTGCGGCGGGCCGGCCGCCGGACCGTCCCCGGACCCGTCGGCCTCCACCGGGTCGCCGACGCCCCGGCCGAGCAGCGCGAGCCCCACCCCGGCCGGCCCGGCCGACTGGGCCGCGCTCGCCAAGGACCTCGGCGGCGCCGTCATCGGCCCGCAGGACGCCCGCTACCAGGACGCGAGCCGGCTCTACCAGCCGCAGTTCGACGACCTCCACCCCGCCGGGATCGTCTACCCGGCCTCCGCCCAGGACGTCGCCACCTGCCTGGCCTTCGCCCGCCGCCACGCCGTCCCGGTCGCGGTGCGCAGCGGCGGCCACAGCTACGCGGGCTGGTCCTCGGGCAGCGGGATGGTGCTGGACGTCGGCGCGATGGCGGGGGTCAGCGGTTCGGGCGGCCCGGCGACGGGCGGCTCGGCGACGGTCGGGGCGGGCGCGCGGCTGATCGACGTGTACGCCGGGCTGGCGGCCGACGGCGTGACCGTCCCGGCCGGTTCCTGCCCGAGCGTCGGCGTGGCCGGGCTGGCCCTGGGCGGCGGCATCGGCGTCACCTGCCGGGCGTACGGGCTGACCTGCGACAACCTGACCGGCGCAGAGGTCGTGACGGCGGACGGCCGGATCCGGCAGGTGGCGGCGGGCGCCGACGCCGACCTGTTCTGGGCGCTGCGCGGCGGTGGCGGCGGCAACTTCGGCGTGGTCACCTCCTTCACCTTCCGCACCCACCCGGCGGTGAGCTGCGCGTACGGCTTCCTCTCCTGGCCGTGGTCGGCCGCCGGGTCGGTGGTCGCGGCCTGGCAGGCCTGGGTGGCCGGCGCACCGGACGAGCTCTGGGCCAACCTCCACCTGGACACCTGGCCGGACGGCAGGCTGCGCCTCACCAGCACCGTCAACCTGCTCGGTTCGCAGGGTGAACTCGCCGACCTGGTCGACCGCTTGGCCGTCGCGCCGGCCACCGCCTCGCTGCACACCGCGCCGTTCCTGGACACCATGAAGGAGATGGGCGGGGTGGCCGGCTGGTCGGAGGCCGCCGCCCACCTGCCGGGCAGTCTGCCGGGCCGGAACCCCGACGGCCGGCTGACCAGGGTGTCGTACGCGGCCCGGTCCGACTTCTACACCCGGCCGATCGGCGCAGCCGGGATCGCGGCCCTGGTGGCCGCCGTGGACCGGTACGCGCGGACGACGCCGCAGGGCGGCAGCGCCTCGGTCGCCTTCGACGCGCTGGGCGGCGCCGTCGGCCGGGTGGCCCCCGGGGACACCGCCTTCGTCCACCGCGGCGCCCTGTTCGCGGCCCAGTACATCGCCAACTATCCGTCTCCCGGCGCCGGTTCGGGGCCCGGGGTGGAGCAGTCCCAGGCCTGGCTGGAGGACGTCTGGAGCGCCATGCGCCCGTACGCGAGCGGCGAGGCGTACCAGAACTACCCCGACCCGCGGCTGACCGACTGGGCGCAGGCGTACTACGGCGGCAACCTCGACCGGCTACGACGGGTGAAGCGCGCCTACGACCCGGACGGCCTCTTCACCTTCCCCCAGGCCGTCACCCCGGCGTGATCCGGCCGCGCCCCGGGCGGACCGTGGCGAGCAGCACCAGGGCGGCGGCCTGGACGGCGGCCACGGTGACGACCAGCGCCGGGACGGACACCGCGGAGAGCGCGCCGGTGAGCGCCCCGCCGGCCAGCGTGGCGAGGCCGACCACGGCGGCGAACACCCCGTAGGCGGTCGCCCGGCGCGGCGCGGGGACGAGGTCGGCGACCACCGCCCGCAGGGTCGACTCCTGGACACCCAGCGCGGCACCCCACAACAGCGCGCCGGCCGCGGCGGGCGCCACCGCGTCGGCGAAGCCCAGCGGGGGCACGGCCGCGGCCAGCACGGGCAGCGCCACCAGGGTGCGCGGGCCGATCCGGTCGTACAGCCAGCCGGTGACCAGGCTCGCCAGCGCGCCGGCGAGCATCGTCCCGGCGTACAGCACCGGTACGGCGGAGGCGGTGAGCAGGTGGTGCCGGACGAGGTGGAAGGAGAGCACGCCGTAGGTGGTGAAGCCGGTCATGGTGGCCGCGGTGAACGCCGCGTACGCCCAGAAGGCGCGGGGCAGCGGTGGGCGGACGGGCGCCGGGGACGGGGACGGGGACGGAACTGAGGCTCGGGCAGGGGCTTGGGGCACCGGGGGTCGGGCGGGCCGCGCCGACTCGTAGCGGGACGGGTCGGGCACCCGGGAGCGCAGCCACCACAGCAGGCCGAGGGCCGCCACGCCCGGGGCGGCCAGCACGCCGAGCGCGGGCCCGTAGCCGCCGGTGGCCGCGAGCACGGCGGCCACGATGAGCGGGCCGATCACCGCGCCGACCTGGTCGAGGGCCTCGTGGACGGCGAAGCCCCGGCCCCGGCCGGTGGCGGCGGTGGCGTGCGAGAGCAGGGTGTCCTTGGCCGGTGAGCGGACCGCCTTGCCGACCCGCTCGGCGATCACCAGGGTGCAGGCCGCCCCCAGCGAGCCCGCCACGCCGAGCAGCGGCACGGCGGCGACGGTGAGCGCGTAGCCGCCGATCGCCAGCGCCCAGAACCGGCCGGTGCGGTCGGCGAGCGGCCCGGACAGCAGGCGCGGGACCAGCGCCGCCGCCTCCCCCGCGCCGGTCACCACGCCGACCAGCGTCGCCGAGGCACCGAGCGAGGCCAGCAGCGGGCCGGTGACGGAACGGGCGCCCTCGTAGACGAAGTCCGCGAGCAGGCTGACGATGCCGAACCACACCACGAACCGCCACGGCCGCATGCCCGCGCCGTCGCCGTCCCTGTCGCCGGTCTGTTTGGCCGCCCGCCGGGCCGCTGGATCGTTACCCACAACGCCTCCACGATCGCCACGAGGACCGGCGCAGGGCTCCGCGCGGCTCAGCCGAAGCCGTGCCTGCGGGGCGCCGTGACGTCAAGAGTGTCCCGCAGCATCGCGAGCGCCGCGCCGAGCGGGCTGGACCGGCCGCCGCTCACCGTGATGTCCCCGGCCTCGGGGCAGCCGTAGACGACCGCCTTCTCCGGGCCGGTCAGCGCGTACAGCGGGTCGCCCGGCGCGGTCGGCTCCAGGCGGACCTCGACCACCAGCGGGCGGTCCGCGCTCGCACTCGCACCGCCCGCAGCCGGCGCCCCTCGGCGGCCGCGGCCAGCGCCGCCGCGCCCGTCCCGGCGTCCACCGCCACCGCGTCGACGCGCACGGCCGACGGGTCCCAGCCCCACAGCAGGGCCGCGAGCAGCCGCACCTTGGTGGCGGCGTCGGCGCCCGAGAGGTCGGCCGAGGGATCGGCCTCGGCGATGCCGAGCCGCTGGGCCTCGCCGACCGCCCGGTCGAGGGAGTCGCCCGCGGCCAGGCGGTCGAGCACGAAGGTGGCCGTCCCGTTGGGGCAGGCCCGGACCGTCCGGCAGCCGAGGCCCCGCACCCCCGTGCGCGCCAGGTCGGCCGTCGGGAGGGCGGCTCCGGTGGCCCCGGAGATCCTGATCAGGCTGCCGCCGGCCCGGGCGGCCGCGCCGAGTTCACGCCAGTGGCCGAGCAGGTGGCTCTTGGTGGCGGTGACGACGTGGACACCGCGGCCGAGCGCCAGGACGGCCTCATCGGCGGCCTGTTGCCGCAGCTGCGGGGAGGACGGCAGCGCCTGGACCAGCACCCGCGCACCGGTCCGGTCGAGGGTCCGCGCCAGCGGGCCCGGCGGAGCCCACTCGGCCCGGGGCGGGACCGGGCCGCCGTCCCGCAACTCCACCTCCGCCGACCCGACCCGGACGGCCGCCAGCCTCGGCCGGACGCCGTGGTCGCGGGCGAGCTCGTCCGCGTGCGTCAGCAACCGCTCGGCGAAGGCGCGGCCGACCGGGCCGAAGCCCGAGAGGACGACCGCCGGGTCGTCGTCCGAACGCACGACCGCCGGGTCGTCGCCCGGCGCGGCCGGGGGCACGGGCCCGGCAACTGGTGAGGACATCCGGGCAGGATACCCCCGGGGCCGTCGGGCACTCGGCGCCCTGCCCGGCCGGGCCGGCGCGCGGCCGCGCCCGCCGTCCGGGTGGCGCCGACTCTCGGCTTCGGCACCGGCGGTGAGCATCCGTCCGCCGCCCGCTCCGGACCGGGAACCGGAGGCGGACCAGGTGGAACCATCCCACCGGGTCCGGCCCGGTGGCCGAGCAGGGTGTCCCGGGGTTGCATGGGGTGACCGAGCCCCGAGACCGTGGAGGTCACCGTGTACGAGATGTGGGCCGAGCACGACCCGGCGGTGTCGCCGCCCGCCGTGGTGTGGCACGTGGTCGCTAAGGACGACGCGTCGGCATCGCTGTGCGGGCGGTTCCTGGAGCCGTCCCAGCGCGTACTGCCGCCCGGCGACGGCTCGCCGGTGCCGGACCGGTACTGCGACCCCTGCCTGGTGACCGTCCGTGAGGCGATCGCGGCCGGCGGGCGCTGACGGTCGGAGGGCGCTGGCCCCCGGAGCGGCGCGCCGGGCGGGGCCTGGGGCTCGGGGACGGTGGTCGACGGCCGGGGCGCAGGGTCGGCGGCGGCCGAGGCGCGGGTTCGGCGGCGGCCGAATGCCGTCAAGCCCGCACGAATCGGAACCCGTGACGAACCCGCAGGTCGGAGCGGTGATCCGGAGCCGCTGACCCCGGTGCGCGGGCCGTCCGGGGACCGCTACCATCTCCACTCGTCGCACACCCGTTCACCATGCAACAACCGCGCGCCGCTCATGTCGTCGCGCCCAGGGGGAGGACCATCGCATGGGCGCGCCCCAGCGTTCTGCTGCCATGAGCACGTCAACAAGAGCCGCCACCGCCGTGGCCCTGCTCATCGGCTTCTACCTGCTCGCCCTCGGCATCGTCGCGGGCCTGATCGCCCTCGACGTCGCCCTGTACCAGGCCTCCGGCCAGTTCCGCCCGGGGCTGGTCAAGCTCTGGGCGCTGAGCGCCGCCGTCGCCTACCCCGTCGTCCGGGTGGTGTTCCTGACCCGGCGTCGCAAGGACGACGGCGAACTGCCCGGCGTGCTCCTCACCCGCGAGCGGCAGCCCGAGATCTGGGCGATGGTCGACCGGATCTCCGAGCGCACCGGCGTCCGCGGCCCGGCCGAGATCCGCCTCGTGCCCGAGGTCAACGCGGGCGTCATGGAGGAGAGCAGGCTGCTCGGCCTCGTCCCCGGCAAGCGCCACCTGGTGATCGGCGCCCCGCTGCTGATCGGCCTCACCGAGGGCGAGCTGGAGTCCGTGCTGGCGCACGAGTTCGGCCACTACAGCAACCGGGACGTCCGGCTCGCCGCCGTCACCGTCGCCGGCCGCCGCGCCGTCCTGCACACCATCGGCGGACTGCACCACCGCGCCGACCAGCACCAGGCCCAGGAGGCCGTCAAGCTCGCCGCCAAGGCAGAGAAGCGGCTGGCCAAGGGCCGCAAGCCCTCCGCGGAACAGGCCGGCGGCGGCGTGGACCGAGTGCTCGCCAAGCTGTTCACCGGCTACGCCAAGCTCTACTTCCGGGTCTCCGAGGCGGTCGGCCGCCGCCAGGAGTACGCGGCCGACCAGGTCGCCGCCCAGCTCGCGGGCCGGGACGCCACCGCCGCCGCCCTGCGCCGGATCCCGGCGCTGGAGGCCGCCCAGAACTTCTACCTCAACCGCTACGCCACCATCGGCTGGGACGCCGGACTGCTCCCGCCGCCCGGCCAGGTCTACGGCGGCCTCCAGCACCTGCTGAGCGACCCGAAGCGCCGCGCCGAACTCGCCGAGCACGCCCTCGAACTGCCCGAGGAGCAGCCCGACCCGTACGACTCCCACCCGCCGATCCACCTGCGGGTCGCCGCGATCGAGGCGCTGCCCGACGACGGCCGCGGCCCCGGCGCCGCCGGCCCCGCCCTGGCGCTGCTGCACGACTCGGAGCGGGTGCTCGCCGAGCTGGAGGTCGTCTCGCTCGTCCCGGAGGCCTCCGGCAAGCACCGGGCCGACTGGCCCGAGCTGGTCCGTACGGCCATGCTGGCGCGCGCCCGCGAGGCCGCCGAGGACGCCCGCCAGGCGCTCACCGGGCTGGGCCTGCCGCCCACCGCCCACGGGCTGCTCGACGGCATCGACGCCGGGCGTGCCTGGGAGTTCACCGACCGGCTGCCCAAGAGCGAGCAGGCCGCCGCGGCCACCGGCCGGGCCGCCCGGGAGTTCGCCCGACCGGCGCTGCGCGAGGAACTGGCGCACGCCACCGTCGTCGCCCTGGCCGAGGCCGGGCTCGCCGGCTGGGAGCTCTCCTGGGGCGGGCCGGCCGAACTCCGGCTGCCGGACGGCTTCGCGGACGGTTTCGACGCGGCCCTGGACGCCGCCTGCGCGGACGACCCGGACACCGCCCCGCTGCGGGCGCTGCTCGCGGGGGCCGGGCTGCCGACCGCCGCCGCTGTGTGATCAGTGTGATCGGTCGGATCGATCACACCGATCCGACCGGTCGTCGCCGCACCCGTCCACGCCCGGACTGGTCCGCACCCGTCCACGCCCGGACTCGTCCGCACCAGTCAACGCCCACACCGCACCACCGGAGGAACACCCTTTGCTCGGCATCATCGTGCTGTCCGTCGTCGGCCTCGCCCTGCTGTTCCCGGTCGTCATGACCCGGCTGGCCAAGCGCAAGCTGGCCCAGCTCGAACGGGCCAAGGCCACCATCGCCCGGCACGAGGCACGACAGGCGGAGGAGGCCCGGGCGAAGAACACCATCGTCCCGGCCGACCACGGGCTGCTGCTCGGCAGCGAACTGCTCCTGGACGACCGGCCCGAGGACGAGGAGGCCGCCGTCCTCGCCGCCGCCAAGGCCGGTGACTGGCGGACCGCCGCCACCTACCTCGCCGCCGACGCCACCGCCGACGTCCGCTGGCGGCGGCAGCGCCAACTGGCCGAGCTGGCCGCCGAGGACGACGCCTGGCTGCGCGCCTGGCGCGCCGAGCGGCCGCAGGACCCGGCCGCCGCACTGCTGCACGCGGACGCCCTGGTCTACCTGGCCTGGAACATCCGCAGCAGCGCCCGCGCGACCGACGTCAGCCGCGAGCAGTTCGCGGGCTTCCACCGCGTCCTGGCCGAGGCCGAGGAGGCCGCCGTCGCGGCCGCCGCGCTCGCCCCCGAGGACGACCCCAACCCGTGGGTCGCGCAGATCCCCATCGCCATGGGCCTCGGCTGGTCCAACGACCGCTTCCGGCAGCTGTGGGCCGAGTTGGTCGCGCGCGACCCGCGGCACTGGGCGGCGCACACCCGGGCGCTGCAGTACTGGTGCGCCAAGTGGCGCGGCAGCCACGAGCTGATGCACGGGTTCATCGACGGGGCGATCGCCGCCGCCCCGGCCGGCAGCCTGCTCGCCCCGATCAAGCTGGAGGCCTACTTCGAGCAGTTCGCCAAGGACGGCGAGAAGCTCACCGCCTGGCAGCGCCCCGAGGTCGGTGCCGCCCTGGACGCCGCGCTCGCCGACCTCGCGGCGGCCGACCCCGGCCACCCCCGGATCCGGTACGCCCACGGCTGGCTCGCGTACGCGCTGACCCGGGCCGGGCGGCCGACCGAGGCGCTGGCCCAGTTCCAGGCGCTGGGCCGGTACATCCCGCAGCCGTTCACCAACTTCAACGACCCTCGGCAGTCGTTCATCGACCTGCGGGTCGCCGCCGTCCAGGGCGCGGTCGCGGCGGCGGAGCAGCAGCCGGCCTGACCGGGCGCTCCCGCCGGGGTCAGGGGGTCGGGGTCAGGGGGCCTGGAACCGGGTGACGCTGGTGACCCGGCAGCTGACCTTGTCCTTCACCGCGGTCGCCCCGCGTGCCTTGAGCGAGGCGCTCTGACCCGCGGCCAGGTTGTCGGTCGCGGCGGGGGCCTCCGCCACCCGGGTGCCGGAGGCGTCCACGAACTCCACCTGGACGAGGTAGTTCGACGACTTGTCGGTGTGGTTGGTGACCTTGAGGGCCGCCGACGGCCAGTGGATCGCGCCGTCCACCTCGCACGCCGAGATCTCGACGTCCTTGGTCGCGTCACCGCCGGCCCCGGCCGGGGCGGCGGTCGGAGCGGCGGTCGGGGCGGCGGTCGCCGGCGCCGCCTGGGTACCACCCGGTGCCGGACCAGCCACCGTCGTGGCCGGGACGGGGGCACCCGTACTCGTGGTCGTGGTGACCGGAGTCGGGTCGCAGGCGGCGACGCCGAGTACGGCGGTGGCGGCGGCGAGCAGGGCGAGGGCGGTGCGTCGCATGGTCCCCCCTGGGACGTGGTGCGGACAGTGCGGGAACCGTATCGACGCATGCCCGCCGGCGTGGGCGGTACGGCGCTTCCGTGACCGCTCCGGAACGCACCCGCCGCTCTCCACCCGCACCGTTCAGCTCACCAACCCCTGCTGCACACCCGGCAGTTCACTTCCCGTCGACACAACCGACACCACCACCCACCACCCCGAAGGGGACCCCATGCGGCACCACCGCGCCCTGCTCGCCGGCACCGTCCTGTCGGCGGTGCTGATCACCGGCTGCGACTCCACCACCCGAGCCGCCGAGCGCCCCACGACCACTCCGGCAACCGCCACCGCCACCACCGCCGCCACCGCGGCCACCTCCGCTGCCGCGCCGACGGCCGCCACCGCAGCCGCGAGTGCCGGGACGGCGCCCGCCGACCTGCCCGACGGATACGACGCGACCCGGGACGCCGAGGCCGATGTGAAGGCCGCCCTGGCCCGCTCCGCCGGGGACCAGCGCCCGGTCCTGCTCGGCTTCGGGGCCAACTGGTGCCCCGACCGCAAGGTGCTGGACAAGCTGTTCCGCTCCCCGCAGGTCACCCCGCTGCTGCGGGACGACTACCGGGTCGTCGCGGTGGACGTCGGCCGCTTCGACCACAACCTCGACCTCGCCGCCCGGTACGTCGACCTCCGGAGCAGCGGCATCCCCGCCCTGGTGGTGCTCTCCCCCGACGGCACCGTGCGCACCGCCAGCAACGACGGGGCGTTCTCCAACGCCCGCGCCATGAGCGCCGGCACGGTCGCCACCTTCCTCAAGCGCTGGGCGCAGGCATGACGGTGACCCGACGGGCGGCCGGCGCGGTCGCCGCACTCCTGGTCCTCGGGGCGGCCGGCTGCGCCGCCGACCCGGCCCCGGCCGCCGCCCCCATCGCCAGCTACCGTGGCGGCGGGGTCACCGTCTCCCTCCGGCTCGCCCCCGGCGACGACGGCCACCTGGTCCTCGCCGCCACCTTCACCCCCGACGAGGCGGGCTTCCACCTCTACAGCGTCGACCTGCCCGCCGACGGCATCGACGGCCTCGGCCTGCCCACCCGGCTGGCCGTGCGCGGCGGGCTGACGCCGGACGGCGCCGTCCGGGCCGACCGCCCGCTGCGCACCGTCAGCCCCCTGGACCTCGGGGTGCAGCTGCCCGTCTACCCGGACGGCGCGGTCACCGTCGCGCTCCCGGCCCGCCGGACCGCGACCGGGCCGAGCGAAGCCGTCGTCAGCTTCGGCGCGTGCAGCGAACAGCGCTGCCTGATCCCCGTCACCGACCAGGTCGTCCCGCTCGGCGCGGTCGGCTGACGAACCGATCGCCGAACCGTCGCACCGCCCGCATCCGGCACGTTGGGCCTCTTGCGCGTCAGTCCGACAGCCAGTGCAGCTCGTGCGCCAGGGTTCTGGCGGCGGTACGGACGCGGCGGTGCAGCGGCAACTGCTCGCGCGGGAGGACCAGGTGGAACGTCAGGCCGGGCGCGCCCCGCAGCGGTCGCCAGGTCAGACCGGCCGGTTGTGCCGTGGCCGCGGCTTCTCCGGCCGGGGCGAGGGTGACCCCGTCGCGCAGGTCGCGCTGGGACATGTCGAAGGAGACGGCGAGCGTGTGGAACCGGGGGTGCGGTCGGGTGTCCCGGAACACCGCGGACAGCTGATCGTGGACCACGGGGTTGGCCGCACGGTCCGGGAGTCGCAGCGGATACGCGGCCGCGTCGGCGATCTCGATCTCCGGGTGTCCGGCCAGCGGATGGTGCTGCGCCAGCTGGACCCCGATGCGCGCACGCCGCAGCAGCAACCTGCGTACGCCTCGGCCCGGTTGCTCACCGCGGGTGATCCCGGCATCGATGCGGCCGTCGGCGACCGCGGGGGAGATCTCCGGTGTCGCCATCGGGACCGCTCGGACGTCGAGTCCGCTGTTGTCGCGCATCAGCCTGTCCACCAGGGCCGGTGTCGTCTCGGCCCCGGTGCTGAGGCTGTATCCGATGCGCAGCGTGCCCAGTTCACCGGCCGCCGCGCTCCGGGCGGTGTCCCATGCCCGGTCCAGCGCCGCCAGCGCGGGCGGCGCGGACTCCGCCAGCGCCGCACCGGCCGTGGTCAGTACGACGCTGCGCGTGCTGCGGACCAGCAGGGCCGTACCGAGTTCCTTCTCCAACCGGCGCATCCGGGCGCTGAGTGCGGGCTGGGCGATGCCGATCCGTGCGGCTGCCCGGGTGAAGTTCAACTCCTGTGCCAGCACCAGGAAGTAGCGCAGGCTCACGGTGTCCGGCGCCACGTGCCCTCCCCCCCCGATTGATAACGATCCGTTCTGAGCCTAGCCCGTACCGGTCTTTCCCTCGGCCGCACGTCAAGCCCTAGCCTGCGCATGCCGGGATCGACCGATCCGGGTGTCGATGCGGAGCCGGACGTGTCCGGCCGAACGCAGGAGGTTCTCCGTGGCCAAGGGCTACTGGGTCAGTGTCTACCCCGCGATGTCCGACCCTGAGGGGCTGACCGCCTACGACGAGCTGGCCGGTCCGGCTGTCCGGGCCGGGGGCGGGCGCCTCCTGTCCCGTGGCAGTCGAGTCGTCGCCCGCGAGGCCGGAATCACCCAACGCGTCGTGCTGATCGAGTTCGACAGCTTCGAACAGGCCGTCGCGGCCTACGAGAGCGCGGCGTACCGGAAGGCGCTGCTGGCCCTCCCCGACGGCTTCGAGCGCGACTTCCGCATCACCGAAGGCCTCGACTGACCGACGGGAGGCCCTCGACCGGTGGCGCACCGACGCCGAGCACCGAGCGGCGCAGCAGCGCGGCCGGGCGCAGTGGTACCAGAGCTACTCGCTGCACGTGGCAAGGGTCGAGCACAGCCACGGGTTCGCCCGCGCGGAGGGGTGACAGCGGAGCAGTGACAGCTGTCATGCCGGATCGGTGACGGAGCGACCTGCCGCACGGGGGTCGTGGTCGGCCAGGCTGACGCTGCAAGGAACGAACGGCCGGGAAGGCAGGCGGGGAGAGGGTGCGCAGCATGAAGGTGTTGGTGGCCGGGGCCGGGATCGGGGGGCTCTGTCTGGCCCAGGGGCTGGTCCGGGCCGGGATCGACGTGCGGGTGTTCGAGCGGGAGGGCGCGGCGGACAGCCGGTACCAGGGGTTCCGGATCGGGCTGGACGAGCCCGGACTGGCCGCGCTGCGGGAGTGCCTGCCGCCCCGGCTGCACGGCCTGCTGACGGCGGTGACCGGACCGCTCGCCGGCGAACGGCGCGTGGTGGACGAGCAGTTGGCGGAGCTGCGGCGGCTCGGCCCGACCGGCGGGGGAACCGCCGCCGACCGGCACGTGCTGCGGCAGCTGCTGCTGGCGGGGCTCGGGGACCGGGTGGAGTTCGGGCGGGCGGTCGTCGGGTACCGGGAGCGGGCGGACGGCCGGGTGGAGGCACGGTTCGCGGACGGCACCGGCGTGCTGGGCGACCTGCTGGTCGGGGCGGACGGCGTGGGCTCGGCCGTACGGCAGCAGCTGCTGCCCGGGGCCGAGGTCGCCACCGTACCGGGCGGCGCGCTGCTGGGGCGCACCCCGATGACCGAACGGCTCGCCGCGCTCGTACCGGGGGCCGGCACCCTGGTCCAGGGGCCCGGGGCGAGCCTGCTGATCGGCCGGATGGACTTCCGCCGCCCGCCCCGGCTCGCGGCGGCCGAACTGGCACCGGAGGTGGAACTGCCGGACACCGGAAGCTACCTGCGCTGGGTGGTGATGCTGCCCGAGCCGCTCACGGGCCCCGCGCCGACGGATTGGGCGCAGGTGCGCGACCGACTGCTCGTCCTGGTCCGCGACTGGCACCCGGACCTGGTCGAGCTGGTCCGGCGGTCCGACGTCGGCAACAGCTCACCACTGACGTTCCGCTACTCCGAGCTGGTACCCCACTGGGGCACCGGGCCGGTCACCCTGCTCGGCGACGCGATCCACCCCATGCCGCCCAGCGCCGGCCAGGGCGCCAACCTCGCGTTCCGCGACGCCGCCCTGCTCTGCCGCTCGCTCACCGCCGTCCACCGCGGCGAGGCCGAACTGCCCTCCGCCGTCCAGGAGTACGAACTGCTGATGCTCGACCGGGGCTTCACCGCGGTCGCCGCCGGCCTGGCCCGACTCCCGGACTTCACCCCGTCGCGCTAGGCACCGGCTACGGGCGGCCCCGTTCGGCGATGGCTCCGGCGACCGTGGCCAGGTGGTGGGAGGTCTCCCAGGCACGGCGCTGGCCGGGGTTGCCGGGGCCGGTCACGAGGTCGAGGGCCCGGCGGCGGATCTCCTCTCCGCCCCAGGAGGCGTCGGGGCGGGTGGCGCCCCAGACCTCGGCCCGGGTGAGTTGACGGCACAGCCGGAGGGCTTCCAGGCCCGTCGCGTCGACCGCCCGGACGACGTGCCAGTGGCGGCCGCCGGTGTAGCGCAGGTTGGCGGGCGCGGCCCGGACCTCGGCGGGTTCCGGCGGGTCGGGGTGGGTGACGCCGTGGTCGCCGAAGTCGGGCGGCGGGCCGGCCGCCCCGCGGGCGACGTGCTCCCAGAGGTCCAGCTCGTGACGGCGCAGGGCGGTCAGGACGTACGGCCGGACCCGGCGCAGACTCGGCGGGAACGCCCCCGCTGCCAGCGCGATGTGGCGCCAGGGGTGTGCGCGGGCCCAGCCGAGGACGGCGAGCGCGCGTGGCACCAGGGCGGTGACCGCGTCGGGGCCGGGCAGGTAGCCGGCGTCGAGCAGCAGGTCGGTGTCCTGCGGGGTGAGCGCCACGGCGGCCAGGGCGGCGCGCACGTCCTCGGTCAGGTCACCCGGGCCGCCGGGCAGGCGGTGCAGGTCGATCCGCAGGCAGCCGCCGGCGCCGTGGGCCCGCTGGGCCCGGCGGATCTCGTCGAGGGAGCCGACCGGGTCGGTGGTGCGGAAGGCGGGGATGAGCGTCTGGAGCCACTGCTCGAAGTGCTCGCTGAGCCACCGCATGGCGTGGCCGCGGTAGCCGGTCCCGACCGCGCCCTGCTGCCAGAGCTGACCGCAGTCGACGGTGACGGTCAGCCGGGCGGGGAGGTGGTCGCCCGCGTGGCGGGCGAAGGTCTGCACGACATCGGCCAGGCGCCGGTCGGGGTGGACTTCGAGCAACGGGCGGATGCGCGCCTGCACGTGGGCGCCGATGTGGCCCAGGGCGATGAACTCGCCCGCCTTGCCGCGCAGGATCGGTACGTACTCCATCGGCCCCCCGCTGACGGTCGTGCGTGCGCGGTGCGTCGCTGTCGCTCCGTCAGTGTGCGGTGCACGACGCCGCCCCACCAGGGCGCGTACCGGGCGCACTCGCCCCCGGTACGCGCCTCGGTGCGCCCTGCGTCAGCGTGCGAGGAGGCGGTCGCCGTCCTGGGTGCGGAGGAGGTCGCAGAGGGCGCGCAGGCCGGATTCGGCCTGGGCGATCTGGGGGTCGGTGATGTGGACGGAGGGTTCGATCCGCAGGGTGGTCGTCGCGCTGGCGGTCGGGAAGACCCGCAGGGCGTGGGCGTGGAGGAGGTAGCCGGCGGCGGCGTAGCCGAGGACGCCGGCCCGGGAGAGTTCGCGCAGGGCCGGGGAGGTGGAGTCGCCCTGGTCGCGCAGTTCCAGGCCGAGCATCAGGCCGCGGCCTCGGACGTCGGCGACGACGTCCTTGAAGTCGTCGCGGATGCCCTCCAGTCGGGCCAGGATCCGTTCGCCGCGTTCGGCGGCCTGCCGGTAGCGGGCGCCGCCGTCGGCCTCCAGCAGGTCCAGGGTGCGGGCGGCGATCAGGGTGGAGAAGGCGTCCTTGGCGAAGGTGGAGCTGTGCAGCAGCTCGAAACCGGGCCGGTGGCGGCGGTGGTGCACCAGCATGACCGCGGCCTTGGCGAGGCCGCCGCCGAGGCTCTTGGCGAGCACGTAGTAGTCGCCGCGCAGCCCGATGGCGGAGCTCGCCAGGAAGCTGCCGGTGCGGCCCATGCCGCTCTGCACCTCGTCCACCACGATCGGGCAGTCCGCCTCGGCGCAGATCCGCTGGAGCTCGCGCGCGTACCCGGCGGTGAGCGGCCGGACCCCGCCCTCGCCCTGGACGGGTTCCAGTACCAGGGCGCACAGCCGGGGCAGCCGGTGCTCGGCCAGGTCCACGGTGCCGTCGGAGACGGTGAGGCCCAGGGCCGTGCGGTGTTCCTCGGCGATCGCCGCGGCGAGGGCGGCCGGGTCCTCGGCGGGGACGAACCGGCAGGGGGCGGCCAGGGCCCGGAAGGGCTCCCGGACGACCGGGTTGTGGGTGAGCTGGACGCTGCCGACGAGCTTGCCGTGGAAGCCGCCGGTCAGGGCGAGCAGCACGGGCGGCTCCTCGGCCCGCGCCCGGTTGGCGGCGGTGAGGGCGGCGGCCAGGGACTCGAAGTCCCCGCCGTCGGCGAGCCGCCGGGCGGCCGCGGAGAGGACGGCGCCGTCCCGGACGGCCCGGCGAGCCCGGTCGGTCTCCTCGTCGATCCGGGCGAGCAGCTCGGCCGCCTTGAGCCCGCGGTCGAGTTCGGCGTGCTTGACGGCGGCCTCGACCGCCTCGGCGCCGCTGTTGGCGAAGACGGCGGTGTACGGGCCCGGGTCGCCGGTGTCGCGGTGGAGGATCTCGTTGAGCCGCCGGGCGACGGTCTCGGCGTACGGGTGCAGCGAGAACTGGGCGTGCACCGGTACCCGCGCGCTCAGCAACTCCTGGGCGAGGGCGAGGATCTCGGGGTGGTTGTGGCCGAGGATCGTCGCGCCGAAGCCGCCGACGAGGTCGAGCACGGGGAGTTCGCGGCCGTCGTCGCCGCGCCGGTAGAGGGTGTCGCCCTCGGCGCGGACGTACTCGACGGCCAGGCCCAGGGACTCCAGTTGGGCGCGGAGGAAGGGTTCGGCCAGACCGGTGGTGGTCATCGCGGTGCCTTTCTGGCGGTGCCGGTCAGAGCCGGGTGTCGATGAAGCGGAGGAGTTCGTCGTCGTCGGCGTCGGCGAGTTCGTCGGCCAGTTCCCTGGCCGGTTCGCCGGCGGGTGCCCCCGCCGGGACGCTCGCCGTCGGAGCGGCGGCGAGGGGGCGGGCCGGGGCGGTGGCGGGTTCGAGCCGCTGGAGCAGGGTGCGCAGCCGGGCGGTGAGGTCCGCGCGGGACTCCTCGTCCACGGCCGTGAGGGTGCGTTCCAGGGTGTCCAGGGCGGCGGCCGCCTGCCGGTGTTCCCGGACGGAGCCGAGCAGTCGGCCCAGTTGCTCGGCGACGGCGGCCGGGCTGGGGTGGTCGTAGACCAGGGTGGCGGGGAGCCGGGCGCCGGTGAGCCGGGCCAGCCGGTCGCGCAGTTCGAGCGCCATCAGGGAGTCGAAGCCCGCGTACTCGAAGGGTTCCTCGGCCGGGATCCGCTCGTCCGCCCCGAGCACCTCGGCGGCCTCGGCCCGGACCAGGTCGAGCAGGGCGGCGGGGTCGGCGGCGACCAGCCGGACGGCCTGCAGTCCGGGAGCCGTGGTACCGGGCGTGGGGTCGGCGGTTCCCCCGGTGGGATCGGCGGTGCCGGGTTCGGCGAGGTCGCGCAGCACCGCGGGGGCCGGGTGCCGGACGGCGCCGGGGTCCAGGGCGAGCGGGACGAGGACGGCCCGGCCGTCGGCGAGGCCCGCGTCGAACAGTCGCAGCCCCTCGGCGGGGTGGAGCGGCCGGACGCCGGTGCGGGCCAGCCGGGCGCGGCCGGCCCGGCCCAGGGCGGCGGTCATGCCGTCGGGCGCGTCCCAGGACCCCCAGGCCAGCGACACCGCGGGCAGGCCGGCGGCCCGGCGGCGGGTCGCGAGGCCGTCCAGGAAGGCGTTGGCGGCCGCGTACCCGGCCTGGCCCGCGGTGCCCAGGACACCGGCGGCGGAGGAGCAGAGCACGAGCGCGACGGGTGCGGGGAGCTCGCGGGTGGCCCGGTCGAGCCAGACGGCGGCGTCGGCCTTGGCGCGCAGCACGGTGTCGAGCCGGTCCGGGGTCTGGGAAGCGACCACCGCGTCGTCCAGCACCCCGGCGGCGTGCACGACGACGGTGAGCGGCGCATCGGCGGACACACCGGCGACCAGGGCCCGGACCTGCTCCCGGTCGGCGACGTCGCACCGGACGGCCTCCGCGTGGGCGCCCAACTCGGCCAGCTCGGCGCGGAGTTCGGCGGCACCGGGGGCTTCGGCGCCGCGCCGGGAGGCGAGCAGGACGCGGCGCAGGCCGTGGCCCGTCACCAGGTGGCGGGCGATCAGCCGGCCGAGCAGCCCGGTGCCGCCGGTGACGATCGCGGTACCGGCCGGGTCCAGCACCGGGCCGTCCGTCGGCGCGGGGGTGCGGGCGGCCAGGCGGGGCACCCGGACGGCCGGGCCGCGGAGGGCGAACTGCGGCTCGTCCGCGGCGGCCGCCTCGCCCAGGGCGGCCGCGACCGCGCGGGCGCAGTCCTCCGGGGTCGCGTCGGCGGGCAGGTCGAGGTCGGCGAGCAGCAGGCGGCCGGGGTGCTCGGTCTGGGCCGAGCGGACCAGGCCGCACACGGCGGCCTCGGCCGGGTCGACGGGTTCCCCGTCCTCGGTCGCCACGCCGTGGCGGGTGGCGACGACCAGGCGGCGGTCCTCGTACCGGGGGTCGGCGAGGAAGTGCTGGACGGCCGCCAGGGCGCGGGCGGTCGCGCGCCGGACCCGTGCGGTGTCCTCGGCGGGGGCGTCGGCGGCGTCGGCGGGCGGGAGCAGCAGCCAGCCGGACGCGTCCGGGGGCAGCACCGCCGGGTCCGCGACCGGTGTCACCGGGACGGGCGCCGCGCCGCGCACGGGCAGGTCCCGCCAGGCGAGGCGGAACAGGTCGCCCGTGCCAGCGAACGCCCGCACCGGCACCGGCCCGGGGCCCGGCTGCGACACCGGCTCCGGCCAGTACCGCCGTCCCCGGAAGGGGTAGGTCGGCAGGTCGATCCGGCGCGCGCCGGGCGGCAGCAGCGGCGTCCAGTCGACCGGGACGCCCCGGACGAAGGCCTCGGCGAGCGAACGGGCGAACCGCGTCCGGCCGCCCTCACCCCGGGTCAGGCTGCCGCAGACCACGGCGGCCCGGCCCGCCCCGGTGTCGGCCAGCGTCGCCTCGATCGCCGTGCCCAGCACCGGGTGCGCGCCGACCTCGACGAAGGTGGTGAAGCCCTGCTCGGCGAGCGCCCGGACGGCGGGTTCGAAGCGGACCGGGTGGCGCAGGTTGCGGTACCAGTAGTCGGGCCCGACCGGGCCGCCGACCCAGTCGCCGTCGACCGTCGAGTACCAGGGCACCGTCGGCGCCGACGACCGTACGCCGTCGAGGAGTTGCAGCAGTTCCGGCTCCAGCTGCGCCACCTGCGCGGTGTGCGAGGCGTAGTCGACCGGGATCATCCGCACGTCGATCCCGCGCCGCTCCAGCTCGGCGTGGAACCCGCTGAGCGCCGCGCCGTCCCCCCCGACCACGGTGCGCTCCGGCCCGTTCACGGCGGCGATCTCGACTCCCCCGCCGCAGGCCCGGATCCAGTCCCGGACGCGGCGCTCGGGCAGCGGCACGGAGAGCATCCCGCCGGTGCCCGCGAGGCGGGCGCCGATGGCCCGGCTGCGCAGCGCGACCGTCCGGGCGGCGTCCGCCAGGGTCAGCGCACCGGCCGCGCAGGCCGCGGCGATCTCGCCCTGCGAGTGGCCGAGGACGGCCGCCGGACGGACGCCGTACGACTGCCAGAGGGCGGCGAGCGAGACCATCACCGCGAAGGACACCGGCTGGGCCACGTCCACCCGGTCCAGCGGCGGGGCGTCGGGGGTGCCGTGCACGACGTCGGCGAGCGACCAGTCGACGTACTGGGCGAGGGCCTGCTCGCAGGCGGCCATCCGCTCGGCGAAGACCGCTTCGGACTGCCACAACTCCCGCCCCATGCCGGCCCATTGGGCACCCTGGCCGGGGAAGACCAGGACCACGTCCTGGTCCACCCGGTCCGCCGGCGCGGTGCCGGTGACCAATCCGGGAGTCGCCGCGCCGGACCTGCTCGCCCCGCCCGTCGCGAGGGCCCGCAGCGCCGCGCGGGCCTGCGTCCCGTCCTCCGCCAGCACGACGGCCCGGTGCTCGAACAGCGCCCGCCCGGCGAGTGCGGAGCGCGCCGCGTCCTGCGGCCGGGCCCCGTCGTCCAGCAGGTCGGCCAGCCGCCCGGCCTGGGCGGCCAGTGCCTCCGGAGTCCGGGCGGAGATCACGAGCGGCACCAGCGGCACCAGCGGTTCCGGCCCGGCCTCGGTGGCGGGTTCCTCGACCGGGGCCTGTTCCAGCAGCACATGGGCGTTGGTCCCGCTGATCCCGAACGAGGAGACCCCGGCCCGGCGCGGGCGCCGCCGCTCGGGCCAGGGGGCGGTGGCGGTGCGCAGCCGCACCGCGCCGCCGGACCAGTCGACCCTGCTGCTCGGGCGGTCGACGTGCAGGGTGCGGGGCAGGACGCCGTGCCGGAGGGCCAGCACGGTGGCCGCCACGCCGACGAGGCCGGCGGCCGCCTGGGTGTGCCCCAGGTTGGACTTCACCGAGCCCAGCAGCAGGGGCTCGGTGCGCTCCGGCCCGTACGCGGCGATCAGCGCCTGGGCCTCGATCGGGTCGCCCAGCACGGTGCCGGTGCCATGGGCCTCCACCGCGTCGACCTCGTCGGGGCGCAGTCCGGCGTCGGCCAGGGCGCGGCGGATCACCCGTTGCTGGGCGGGGCCGTTGGGCGCGGTCAGCCCGTTGGAGGCGCCGTCCTGGTTGACGGCCGAGCCGCGGACCACGGCGAGCGGGCGGCGGCCGGCCCGCCGGGCGGCGGAGAGCCGCTCCAGGACGAGGACGACGGCGCCCTCGGCCCAGCCGGTGCCGTCCGCGGCCTCCGCGAAGGGCTTGCAGCGCCCGTCGGGGGCGATGCCGCGCTGGCGGGAGAACTCGACGAAGGCGTCCGGGGTGACCATCACCGTCGCCCCGCCGACCAGCGCGGTCGTGCACTCGCCGGACCGCAGCGAGCGCAGTGCCAGGTGCAGGGCGACCAGCGAGGAGGAGCAGGCGGTGTCCACCGCGACGGCCGGGCCGTGGGTGCCCAGGACGTACGCCACCCGGCCGGCGGCGATGCTGGTCGCACTGCCGGTGACCCGGTAGCCGTCGGCCGTGCGGGAGACCGGGACGCGCTCGGTGTAGCCGTTGGCGAACACGCCGGTGAACACGCCGACGTCCTGGCCGCGCAGGGCGGTCGGGGCGATGCCGGCCCGTTCGAGCGCCTCCCAGCTGGTCTCCAGCAGGAGCCGCTGCTGGGGGTCCATCGCGGCGGCCTCGCGCGGGGAGATGCCGAAGAAGTCGGCGTCGAAGAGCGCGGCGTCGCGCAGGAAGCCGCCGTGCCGGGTGTCGGAGCGGCCGGGGGCCTCGGGGTCGGGGTCGGCGAGGGCGGCGAGGTCCCAGCCGCGGTCCTCGGGGAAGCCGGAGACGGCGTCCCGTTCCTCGCTGAGCAGCTGCCAGAGCGCCTCGGGGGTGGTGATGCCGCCGGGGAGGCGGACGGCCATGCCGGTGATCACCACCGGGTCGTCGGCGGGCCCGGTCCCGGGGCCTGACGCGGGCTCGGGCTCGGACCCTGGCCCGAACTCGCCTTCCGTGGAGGGGGTTTCGCCGAGCCGGGCGCGCAGCAGCGCGACCACGGCCGCCGGGGTCGGGTGGTCGAAGGCCAGCGTGGCGGGCAGGGTCAGGCCGGTGGCCTCGGCCAGCCGGTCGCGCAGGGCGACGGCCCGGAGGGAGTCCAGGCCGAGTTCGGCGAAGCCGGCGGTGGCGCCGTAGCGGCGGCCGGGCGGGAAGCCGAGCGCCGCCTCGGTCGCGGCCGCGACCAGTGCGGCCAGGCCGTCCGGGCGCGGCGGCCCGGGGGCTTTCGAGCCCGGTCCTTCCGTCGCGCGGGCACCCGTCGCGCGGGCTTCCATCGCGCGGGCTTCCGTCATGGCCGGCAGCAGCAGCCGCAGCGCCGCCAGGTCGGCCTTGCCGGCGCCGTTGCGCGGGAGCTCCGCGACCAGGTGCAACCGGACGGGCAGCTTGTGCGGCGCCAGCCGGGCCGCGCCGAACTCCCGTACCGTCTCCAGGCTCGGGGCACTGCCGGGCTCGGCCACGGCCACCGCGACGACGGTCTCGCCCCACTCCGGGTGGGCGGTGCCGAGGACGGCGAGTTCGCGCAGGCCGGGGCAGTCGGCCAGGGCGCGCTCGACCTCGGCGGGGTAGACCTTCTCGCCGTTCTGGATGATGACGTTCTTGAGCCGGTCGACCAGGTACAGGCAGCCGTCGGCGTCCAGGCGCCCGAGGTCGCCGGTGCGGAACCAGCCGTCGGCGTCGCGGAGTTGCTCCTCGTCGCGCCAGTAGCCGGGCGAGACGTGCTTGCCGCGCACCCAGACCTCGCCCGGCCGGTCCGGGTCGGCGACGTCCGTTCCGGTCTCCGGGTCGACGATCCGCAGCTGGGTGAAGGGCATCGCCCGGCCCGCCGAGCCGGCCTTCGCCAGGGTGAGCTCCGGCGGCAGGTAGCTGGCGAAGCAGGCGGTCTCGGTCAGGCCCCAGGCCTGCTGGAGCAGCACCCCGCGGGCCGCGTAGTCGCGGACCAGTCCGGGCGGGACGGGGGCACCGGCCACCACGGCGCCGCGCAGCGCGGACAGGTCGGCGGCGGCGAAGCCGGGCTGCCGGGCCAGCAGGGCGTACATCGAGGGGACGGCGAAGAAGGTGTCGACCCGGAGGGCGACCAGGTCGCGCAAGGTCCGCTCGGGGTCGAAGCGGCGGCGCAGCACGGTGGTGCCGCCGTGGCCGAGGTTGCGCAGGGTGAAGCAGTTGAGCCCGCCGATGTGCGACAGCGGGGTGACCACCAGGTTGACGTCGTCCTCGCGGGTGGTCATCGCCGCGTCGATGTTGGCGGCGTTCCACCAGATGTTGCCGTAGGTGAGCCGGACGCCCTTGGGCCGGCCGGTGGTGCCGGAGGTGTACAGCAGGACGGCGAGGTCCTCGGCGTCCAGCGGCGCGGGCTGGCGCGGCGGCTGGGGGGCCGCCGCCAGGGCGGGGGCGAGCGGCGTCCAGCGCGGGTCGGGCGGGCCGGTCACGGGGGCGGCCGGGTCGTCGTCCACCAGCAGCAGCCGCGCCCCGGACGACGGGTCGACCAGCGGCGCGTGGCCCGGTTCGGCGACCACGGTGTGCGCTGCGCAGTCCCGCAGCAGCTCCGCCACCTCGGCGGCGCCGAGCCGGTGGTTGACGGGCACGAAGGCGGCGCCCAGCCAGCCGCAGGCGAGGTACGTCACCAGCAGCGTCGGACTGTTCAGACCCAGGTAGGCGACCTGGCGGCCGGCCGTCACCCCGCCGTCGGCGAGCACCTCGGCCAGGCGGCCGGCCCGGTCCAGCAGTTCGGGGTAGCCGATCTCGGCTTCCTCGTAGTGCAGGGCCGGGCCCGCCCCGGGCCGCCGGGCCGCGCGGCGCAGCGCGTCGATCGGGGTGATCTCCAGATGCATGGTCGTCCTCCTGGTCGGGCGGGCGGGGCGCGGTCAGGCGGTGGGCACGGGCGGCGCGGTGCCGGTACCGATAGCGATAGCGGTGCCGGTTCCGGTTCCGGTTCCGATAGCGGTGCCGGTACCGGTGCCGGTCGGGGGCGGCAGCCAGCCGGTGCGGACGAAGAAGTCCACGTACCGGCGGAACAGCGGCAGGTCGATCGGTGGGCAGGCGATCCCGGTCCCGGCCAGCGCCGCTTCGGCGGCGGACACGTCCATCAGCGGGTGGACGGCCCGGTGTCCGGCGATCCGCTCGAACGGGTCGAGCAGCGGGGTGAGCGCGTTGCCCGGGTGGGCCCGCACCGTCCGGCACCACCGCTCGAGTTCCACCTCGGGCAGCGAGTACCCCAGTTCCCGCAGGTAGCCGGTCAGTTCGCCGTACCCCTCGGTGCTGGTGTTCTGCAGGTGGAAGGTCCGGCCGGCGTTCCCGCGCTGCCCGGCCAGAGTGGTGACGGCCGCGCTGATGTAGTCGACGGGGGCCAGGTGGACGGCACCCGCGCCCGCGAGCCCGGCCGGGACGGCCCCGGACTGGACCAGGCCCTTGAGGCTCAGCCAGAAGAAGTCCCTGGTCTGGCAGGCCCCGTGGACCTGGTCGCCGCAGACCACGTCGACCCGGTACACCGTCACCGGCAGTCCGCGCTCCCGGGCGATCCCCACCACCTGCTCGGCCACCCACTTGCTCTGGGCGTAGCCGTTGGCCAGCACCTGCGGCGGGCCGGTCGGGGAGGACACCGTGCGCGGGCCGGGCTCCGCGCCCTTCTCCGCGAACACGGCGGTGGAGGAGACGTGGTGCACCGGCACGGTGCGGTGCCGGGCCGCCAGCCGGAGCACCTCCCGGGTGCCGTCCACGTTGGCGGCCCGGAGTTCGCTGTACGGGCGCAGCCAGTTGACGGCGGCCCCGGCGTGGTGGACCACGTCGACGATCCGGGCGAGCCGGTCGAACTCCAGCTCGGTGAGGCCGAGTCGGGGCCGGCTGAGGTCGCCGACCACGACCGCGAGGCGGTCCGGGTCGATCTCGTCCCACACCCGGTACCAGCTCAGGCGTTCGCGCAGCCGCTCGGCGGCCGCGGCCGGGTCGGCGGCGCGCACCAGGCAGTGCACGGTCGCCTTGGTGGAGCGCATCAGGTCGCGCAGCAGGAAGGCGCCGAGGAAGCCGGTCGCGCCGGTGAGCAGGACCTCCCGGGGCTCGACGACGTCCGCGACGAGCTCGGCGGCCGGGCGGACGTCCTCGTCCAGGCGGACGTCGGCGGCGAACTCCCCGGCCGGATCGGGCGCGTAGCCCGGATCCGCGCGGCCCGGATCCGCGTAGCCCGGTCCTGTGCCCACCGGTTCCGTGCCGAGCGGTTCCGCGCCGAGCGGTTCCGTACCGACCGGTTGCGTGCCGGCCCGATCAGGAGCCCCGGTCGGCGTGCCGGTCCCGTCGGGTGCCTGCGGCCCGGCGAGCGCCGCCAGCAGGTGGTCCGCCAGCGCCGCCGGTGTCGGGTGGGCGAACACCGCCCCGGGGGCGAGCCGCAGACCGGTCAGCGCGTCCAGCCGGTTGCGCAGTTGCACGGCGGCGAGCGAGTCGAAGCCCAGCGCCGGGAAGGCGTCCTCGGCGCCGACGGCGGCCGCGTCGGGGTGGCCGAGCACCCGGCCGGCCTCCCGGCGGACCAGCTCGACGGCCTCCTCGCGGGCCCGCTCCGGCGCCAGCGCGCCGATCCTCCGGGCGAACGGCTCCGCCGCCGCCTCCGTCGTCCCGGCGCGGGGCCGGGGCGGCAGCGGCGCGAGGCCGGTGAACACCGTGGGCAGCTCGGCGGGGTGGCGCCGCATCGCGGCCAGGTCCAGCGGCGCGGCGAGGACGGCGGCCTGCGGCCCGGTCAGGGCCGCGTCCAGCAGCGCCGGGCCGTCGGCCGCGGTGACCGGGCGCAGCCCGCTGCGGGCGATCCGCCGCAGATCGGCCTCGCCGAGGTGCCCGGCCATCCCGCCCTCGTCCTGCCACAGGCCCCAGGCGACGGAGGTGGCGGGCAGGCCGAGGGCGGCCCGGTGCTCGGCGAGCGCGTCCAGGAAGGTGTTGGCGGCGGCGTAGTTGGCCTGGCCCGGCCCGCCGACGATCCCGGCGACGGAGGAGAACAGCACGAAGGCGGACGGCCCGTGCGGGAGGGTCAGCTCGTGCAGGTGCCAGGCCGCGTCGACCTTGGGGCGCAGCACCGCCGCCAGCCGTTCGGGGCTCAGGGTGGCCAGCAGGCCGTCGTCCAGCACCCCGGCCGCGTGCACGACGGCGGTCAGCGGCCGGTCGGCGGGGACGGCGGCCAGCAGCTCCGCGAGCGCGGTCCGGTCGGCGACGTCGCAGGCCGCGACGGTGGCCCGCGCGCCGAGCGCGGCCAGTTCGGCGACCAGGGCGGCCGCGCCGGGGGCCGCGGGCCCGCGCCGACCGGTGAGCAGCAGGTCGCTCACGCCGTGCCGACGCACCAGGTGGCGGGCGAACACGGCGCCGAGGGCGCCGGTTCCGCCGGTGAGCAGCACGGTGCCGTCGGTGGGCCAGGGCGGGGCGGGGGTCGCGGAGCCGCCGTCGGGCCGCCCGGCCCGGGCCAGGCGCGGGACCAGCACCCGCCCGGCGCGGATCGCCGCCTGGGGTTCGCCGGTGGCGAGCAGCCCGGGGAGGGCGGCGGCGGAGGCCGGAGCGTCGTCCAGGTCGACCAGCACGATCCGGTCGGGGGCCTCGGACTGGGCCGAGCGCAGCAGGCCCCAGACGGTGGCGGCCGCCGGGTCGCTCACCCCGGCCACGGCGCCCCGGGTCGCCACCACCAGCGGGACGCCGGCGGCGCGCCGGTCGGCCGACCAGCACCGGGCCAGTTCCAGGGCTCGGGCCGCCAGTGCGTGGGCCCGGGCCGGGACGTCGGGCTCGGCACCGGGCAGCAGCGGGGCGAGCACCGCGTCGTAGCCGCCGATCGCGCCGAGCAGCTCCTCGACCCGCGCGAACCGGTGGGCCCCGTCCGGTAGCGGTCCGGCGCCGACCGGCAGCTGTCCGGCGCCGACCGGCAGTGCCCCGGTGCCGGACGGCAGCGGTCCGGCGCCGTCGGTGAGCACCGCCCAGCGCACGTGCGGCGCCGACGACGGCAGGGTGAGCGGCGCCCAGTCGACGTGGAACAGCCCGTCCCGGGCGCGGTTCCGCTGCGCCGTAGCCGCCCGGTCGGGACCGTCCGTCGCCCGCTGGCGCACGGCCTCGACGTCGGCGACCGGCCGCCCGGCGGGGTCGGTCAGCCGCAGCGCCGCGCCGTCCGGCCCGGGGGTGATCCGGGCCCGGAGCCGGGTGGCGCCCGCCGCGTGGAGCCGCACGGCGCGCCACTCGGCGGCGAGCCCGGGGCCGGCGCAGCGCGCCGCCGCGTCCAGCAGCTCCGGGTGCAGTCCCCAGCCCTCCGCCGTCGTGCCGTCCGGGAGCGCCAGTTCGGCGAACAGCTCGCCGTCCAGCCGCCACAGCGCCGTGACCCCGTCGACGTCCGTCGCCACGGCCTGTGCGCCCGGTGGCGGCCAGGCCCCCTCGTCGGCGACCGTCCGCACGCCGCCCCGGCCGAGCGCGCCCGAGGCCACCGGGGCCCAGCCGCCGCTCTCCCCGGCCCTGGTGTGCACGGTGAACGCCCGACACCCCCGGTCGTCCGCCGGTGCGAGCACCAACTGGGCCTCCAGCGAGCCGCGTTCGGGCGGCTCCGGCAGACAGTCGACCGTCAGCTCGGCCAGCACCGCGCACCCGGCCTCCTCGCCCGCCCGCAGCGCCAGTTCCACCAGCTCGGCCGGGGAGCGGCCGGGCAGCCGTCCGTCGAGGACCAGCTCCGCGCGCCCGGCCAGTTCGGTGACGCCGGTCAGCAACGGGTGCCCGAGCGCCCACCCGGCGGTTCCCCGGCCCGCGGCGCGCGGCGGCGTCAGCCAGTACCGCTCCCGCTCGAACGGGTACGTCGGCAGGGCGACCGCCGCCGTCCGCCCGGGCGGGCCGAGGACGGCGCGCCAGTCGACCGGCACCCCGGCCGTCCACAACGCCGCCAGCGCGCCGAGCAGCCCGGGCACCTCGGCGGAGCCCGCCCGTGCGCTCGGCACCGCCGTGACCTGCCGGGGGGCGGGGGCCGGGGCGGGGGGGGGCCGCGGGGCCCGCCCCCGCGGCCGGGCCCCCACCCCCCCCGGGGCGCCCGCCCGGGGGGGCGCGCGCG
>NZ_JBHYGR010000007.1:0-44323 GCF_042738155.1 Kitasatospora sp. NPDC059088
CCCGCTCCCCCCGCGAGCTCCGCCCACTCGCGCGGGGGGGCCCCCGGCCGCCCCGGCCCAGGTCCAGCATGCTGCCGAGAGCGGACTTGCCCCCTCTGTGACCCCGGCCACGGCCCGTGGCCCGTCGTTGCCCGAATGGCCTCGATGAACCTCATGGTCGCCTACGTTGGACCGCTGATGATCCTCGACCCCGACCGGAGCGCCGACGGCCCAGAGGAGCAGCCAACCCCGGCCCATGAGCGTCACGCGGACGTGGTGACCACCCGGGGGTTGGCCGAAAGGAGCCTATGGGGCCCGCCCTGCCCGGCAGAGTGCGGGAGTGACCTCGACACCCAACCTGGCCGCCCCCGCCCGCCGACGCCGCCACGCGAAGCTGATCGCCGCACTGACCTCGCTGATCGGCGCTTGCGCCGAAGCCGCGGGTGCGGTGTACGGGCCGCTCGCAGCCGCCTCGCCCGACCAGGAGGTCGTGGAGGTGGGCCTCCTGCCGGTCGTCCAGGTCTGCCTCACCGCCGCTCCCCTGCTGGACATTGCCCGAGCCGAGGACTCCGCCCGGTGGCCTGCCGCCGTGGCCCGGGAGCAGGCGCAGGCCCGGCAGACGTACGCCACGCGGTGCGCCGTGGCGCAGGCGCAGCAGTTCGCGGAGCAGGCTGACCCGTCTGTTGGGCACGGTGTCCCGCTGCTCACGGTGGAGCGGTCTGCCTGCGTGGACCTGGTGGGGGCCGGCATCAAGGTCGCCATGCGGTGGCTGGACGATCCGCGGGATGCGGCCGCCCTGGTGGGCGAGTTGATGTCCGGCGGCGAGCTCGCTGCGGACGAGATCCTCGATGAGGCGGTCGATTTCGCGGTGCTGATCGGCCTGCTGGCGCTGCAGGAGGCACGCGCCGCGTCGGATCCGAGTACGGCGGCTGAGCTGTGCCTGGGCGCCGTCCGCCACATCTCGCTCGCGATTGCCCTGGCCAGCGCCGACCTGGCCTGAGCCGACCAGCGGCGGGCCCGCTCAGCTGCCGGTGTGTGCCCCGGGAGCGCGCGGTCCGCTCCGCCTCCACCCGGTGTTGACGCCTTGGTTACGGGTGGCGGGGTTTCGTCGTGTCCGCGCCGGATCCGGACGACGCCGGGCCTTCGCCGAGGAGCTCGGCTGGAGGGCTGATGGCGGCTACGCTCCGCGGCCGGGGGCGGGAGCCTGGGCATGTCGGCATTGTTCGTTTACCCTGGGCGCCGAATTGATCACACAACTGGTGTGACTGAGGGGGGTTGTGGGGATGCCAGGGTTCGGAGTGAAACCGCAGGACCTGCGGAACGCGAACACCGCCGGTCGTGCGGTGGCGGCAGGGGTCCGACAGGACTGGAAGCAGGACTTCGCGCAGACGCCGGAGCTGGCCCTGCCGAACTGGCAGTTCGTGGACCCGGCGAAGAACGCGATCCAGCACCTGGCCAGCTACGTCGAGCGCGTGGCCACCACGACGCTGGAGGACGCGTCCGACACCCTGGGCAGCATCGCCGACTCCTACGAACACGCCGATACCAAGGCGGCCGTATCTCTGGGAGCGGCACCGGAGGGCCAGGGCTGATGGCGTACTACTGGGGGATGCTCAAGACCGCCGACTTCGGCGGCCTGACGACTACCGCGCACGCGCTGTCCAAGTTCGAGGGGCACTTCAAGCACCGGATCACGGACTGGCAGAAAATGCTGCGGGACCTGGCCGACTGCGGCTGGCACGGTGAGGCCCAACAGGCGGCGGACAACGCGCTGCGCAACCGCACCAGCCAGCTGTACGTCCTGGAGCAGCTGATCGAGGACCTGCGCGTGATGCTGACGGACGCCGCCGACAGCTTCGTCATCCTCCAGGCGCGGCAGACGACGCTCGTCGAGACGGCGGCCGCCAGCGGTCTGCAGATCCTCGACGGGGACGTCGACACCGTGCCGACGGTGCAGATCCTGCCACCAGGCAAGGGCGACGAAGGCGGGCGGCACGACCCCGAGTGGCTCAAGGCGATGGAGACGGCCCGCGACCGGCTCGCCAAGGAGGTCGGCGACCTGTCGACGGAGGTCAAGAGCGTCGACGACTCGGTGGCGGCCGCCCTGAACAGGATCGGCCACACCTTCCAGACCGGGTGGGCCGTCCTGCCCAGCGACGCCGTGGCGGAGGCCGACAAGGACGCGGCCGCGATCGACAAGGCGACGGACGGACGGATCGGCGTCCCGTCCGCGCTGGACCCCGCCGGCAACGCCAAGTGGTGGGCCTCCCTGCCGGAGTCCACACGCCAGCAGCTGATCCAGGACCACCCAGGAGACATCGGAGGCCTGAACGGCCTGCCCGCCGCGACCCGCGACCAGGCCAACCGGCTCTACCTGCCCCAGCTGCGCGAGCAGATCGCCAAGGACCTCAGCGACGAGAACCCGTCCCTGCACGCGAACCCGAACCCGCACACGACCCGGGCCAACCTGGACGCCCTGGACGCCCTCCAGAAGCAGGTCGACACCAAGACGGCCCTACCTCAGATGCTGCTCGGCGTCGGCGACCCGACGACCCGCCCGTACCCCTCGGCGAGCGCCGTCCTCGCCTACGGCAACCCCGACACCGCCACCAACATCGCCGCCTACACGCCGCCGAACCCGGCTGCGGGCACGCTCACCGCCGACGCCGCCGCCGCCCGCGGCCTGGCTGCCGCAGCGACAAAGGCGGACCCGGCCAACCCCACGGCAGCACTGGTCGTCGTGAGCCTGGGCGCACCCGGCGACCCGGGGCTCACACCGTCCTCGGTTCCTGGCCGGCCGCTGCGCAGCGGCGCGGCGCAGGGCGTGCTCGACGGGCTGGCGGCCTCGCACCAGGGAAGGAGCCCGAGCGTGAGCGAGGTCTCCGCGGTGCCGCAGGGGCAGGGCTCGGGGTTCGCGGTCGCGCGGGTGCCGCTGGACCGGTACGCGACCAATCTGCCGGACCCGGTCACGCCGGACACGGTAGTGGCCAGGACGCCGGGCGGCATCGAGGACCCGGCCTCCCACCAGGCCATCGTCAATGCGATCGTGGGCCGCCGGTAGCGGCTCTTTTGCAGGGCCTGACCGGCCCCGCGCGGGTTCGCCGGTGCTGCGGCCCACGCGGGGCCGGCGGCGTGCGCGGGGGCTTGCGGCCACCGGCGGGCGAGGTGGGTGGGCGGTCGTTCGTAGAGTCGGGGCCGTGAAGAGCACTTCGGAGTCCTGGCCGGGCGTGCCCTACCCGTCGTACCTGCCGCCGAGGGCGGTGCACGAGGAGTTGGAGACGAGTCCCAGTTCGCCACGGCGGCCGAACTGTGGCTGCTCTGCCTGGATGCGGGGGACGGGGCCGCGGTTCTGCCGATCGTACGGACCACCTTCGGGGCGGACGGGACCCAGGTGGGCAGGACCGTGACAGTCCAGGGCGCGAGGACGCCGCTGGTGCGGTACAGGGTCGTGGAGCCGGGCGGGGCGCTCGACGAGCTGCTGACGCCAGCCCCGGCTGCCGGCTGCGAAGGTGGCGCGACTACGGGGTCCGGCCCGGCGGGTGCGGACGTACCTGATCGGCATCGAGGAGCCCCCGCTGGTGAAGATCGGGAGGACCACCGGTACGACTCGGGCGCGGTTGTCGCAGCTGCAGGTGGGTCAGCCCGGTCAGCTCGGCCTGCTGCTGGACGTCGAGGGCGACTTCGAGGCAGCGCTACCCGGAGTGCACGCAGCTGCGCCAGGGTCGGGTCCGATCTCGGGTTGACCCTACCGGCCGTCGGGCTCCGTGCCGGGGTGGAGGTGGTGCTGTGCGCTCCCCGGAAGCCCCCACGCGCCCTCTACCGTCCGGTGCCGGGGTGGGTGAGGATGAGCGGCTGAGCGTGTCCCGTACCCGATCGAAGGGGAAATGTCGTGGGAGACCATTCGAAAAAGTCGCCGGATCCGTCGACGGGCAAGCCCCCGCCGGACAACGCCGACGGCAAGGTCGAGCCCCCGCCGCCGCCCGCCGGCAAGCACAAGAAGCAGTGAACGACGACGGCTTGGCCGGATACCGCGTACGCCTGGACGCGGAGATGGAGGAGCGCGGGCAGTGGCCGGCCGATTCGCCGTGGCTGCGCGAGGCCGTCGCCGCGCTGCCCCGGGACCGGTTCGCGCCGGATCGGCTGTGGCGCTGGGACGGCTGGGCGTACGTACCCCTCGACAGAGCGGTCGACCCGGACGGCTGGGCGGGTGTGCTGTACGGCGCGGTCGACTCTCCGGCGATCACGCAGCTCACCGGCGGGGTGCCGTCGTCGTCGCTGTCGGCGCCCGGGGTGGTGGCCGACATGCTGGACAGCCTGCAGTTGGAGCCCGGGCACCAGGTGTGGGACGTCGGCACCGGCCAGGGCTGGACGGCGGCGCTGTCCGCCTGGCGGGCCGGCCCGGGCCGGGTGGTGTCCACCGAGGTGGACGAGGACCTGGCCGCGTTCGCCCGCGGCCGCCTCGCGGCCGCGGGGCTGGACGTCGAGGTGCGGGTCGCCGACGGCTCCCGTGCCGGACTGCCCGGCGATGGACGGGTCGACCGCCTGCAGGCGACCTACGCGGTGGAGGCGGTGCCGTTGTCCTGGGTGGAGGCGGTCCGGCCGGGCGGACGGATCGTCTACCCGTGGGGCCGGCTGGGGTACGTCGCGCTGACCGTCGCCGAGGACGGCGCGAGCGCGCGCGGCTGGGTGCACGGCCTGGCCCAGTTCATGGGCGACCGCCACGGCCCGGCCCAGCCGGGCAGCGGACCGGCCGCGCACGCGGCGGTGCGCGCCGGTGCCGATCCCGAGGCGCAGCGGGTGCTGGAGCGCGACCCGGCGGGCCTGGCCGACTGGGGGTTGAGGTTCGCCCTGCGGGTCGCCGTGCCCGACGTCGTGCTCTTCACCGACGACGGCCCGGACGGCGCGGTCACCCTGGTGCACGACGGCGCGCACTCCTGGGCGGAGGTCGGGCCGGACGCGGACGGGCGGCCGGTGCTTCGGCAGGGCGGTCCGCGCCGGATCGGCGACGAGGTGCTCACCGCGTGGGCGCAGTGGGAGGGCCTGGGCCGGCCGGACGTGTACGACTACGGCATCACGGTCACCCCGGAGTCCCAGTGGGCGTGGCAGGGCAGTCCGGACGGACCGCGCTGGCCGATCACGCAGCCGGCCCCGGCCCGGTCCTGACCGGCGCGGGCCGTACGGGCCCGCAGCAGGGCCGCCGTGAGAAGGCGGGCGGTGGCCCGGAGGTCGTGGTGACGACCCCCGGGCCACCGCGCTACCAGCGACCAGGCCGGCGCTCACGCCTTCGTACCGGGCCTCGGTCAGGCGTGGCGGGCGGCCGACGCTTCTGCGCGCAGCATCCGCCAGACGATCCGGCCGATCTCGTGCATGCCGTGGTGCAGTTCCAGCCGGTCCCTGCCGGACAGCCGCCACGTCCGCACCGGCTGCCCCTCCTCCTCGATCCGCACGCTCTGGTAGGCGTCACCGTCGGTCAGGCGAACCGTGATCCGGCGCCCGGGGCCGAGCACCAACTCCGCGGTGAGCGAGGCGACGACCGCCAGGCCCTCCTCGCGGCAGGAGTCGACCATCCCCTGGTGCCGGGCCTCGCGCTCCTCCCCGGGCACGCTGGCCACCAGGTGCTCGCGCACGTGGTTGGCCGTCCGGTGCAGATGCGTCAGCGCCCACTCGGCGTCGGCCAGCCGGTTCGTGTCCGGGTTCGGCGCGAGCAGCGCGGTGAAAGCGCTGAGCGCGATGGACAGGTGTACGCCCGCCTCGGCCAGCGGCGGTGCGTCCTGCATCCGCCCGGCGGGCGAGAGCACCTCGCTCGCGTGCCGGGCCAGGGCCCGCAGCGCGGCCGGGTCGAGCGGCGCGGCCGGTTGGAGCTGTCCCGGCACGGCGGTGGTCTGGTAGGTCGTCATCGGTTCCCCTCGATGGTGGTGGGTCATGGCCTGCCCCTGATGGTGCTGGGGGTTCAGAAAACAGGTACTCAGTCCAACTCGGTGAGGGTCCTGCCGAGAAGGTCGATCGTGCGGGTGAAGGGCGGATACGCGCCCTCGGCCCGCAGGCCGAGGGCCCATCGGGACGCCGTCGGCCTCAGGGCGGGGCCGACGGAGGTGGTGCACAGTGGTGCCGTACGGCCGGGGCCGACGGTCAGTCCGAGGTGCTGCTCTGGACGTGCTCGTTCAGGGTTTCCAGCAGGGCGATCTGCTGGTCGGTCAGCGTCCCGGCCTCCCGGGCGGCTGCCTGCTTCGCCAGCCACTTGCCCGGTCGCAGCGTCGGGTCCGCCTTCCCGCCGGTGCGAGTTGCGGTTCCGGTGAGTGTTCCGCCCGCCTTGAGGTAGACGACCATCCTGCGGTAGGTGCGGCTCCACTCGGGGTCGAGGCGCCACAGCGGGTCGAGGGCGTCCAGCGTCGCCTGCTGTGCCTCGGCCGGATCGGGGTCGAGGCGCTGGCGGCGCATCCAGCGACCGATGTTGTAGTCGTCCAGGGTCGCCCTGCTGGGGATCGCCAGGTCTCCGTGGAAGTGGTGCCATGCCTTGGCGTAGGCGTAGCCGCGCTCCCAGGCGTGGGCGGTCTTGCTCCAGATCATGCCGATGGCGTCGAGCTCGGAGCGTCGGGCCGGGTTCATGGCACCGGTCTCGTGGAGGTGGCGCTGGTTGCGCAGCCAGGTGTGCAGCTCGCGGTTCTCCTCGGTGTTCGGGGGGTCGAGGTGACCGTGTTCGACGTGGAACGCGGTGGCGACGCCGAGCATGTGCTCGAACTCCTGAGCCCTGGGCGAGAACATGCGCAACTTGAGGCTGCGCAGGATGTCGCCCCGGTGGCGCTTGGCGTCGATGCGCAGCCAGGCGAGCGGCTCCTCCTCGGTCTCGGCGGACGGCGTGCCGTCGCCACTCTCTGCGTCGTCGGCGTCGGTGAGGCGGGAGTCCGTCTTGAGCAGGTGGTCCTGTCGGCGGTGGGTGCGCAGGTCCGCGACTCGGCCGACGACCCGGGAGTCGACGCTGGCCAGGGCGCGCAGGACGTGCAGCACCGGGGCGTAGGCGGAGGCGCTGACCGCCTGCTCGGCCTCCTCCTGTACCTGGGGCCCGGCCTGGCCGACGATGGCCGGGTCGGCGGTGGGCAGGTCGTCCGCTTCCTCGCCGTCCGCGTCGGGGCTGGGAATGTAGACCGGGATGATGATGTAGGCGACCTTGCCCTGTTGGGGCTGCTGGCGGACGGCCCGGCCGAGGGCCTGGACGATGTCGACGACGGAGGTCTTCGGGTCGGCGAAAACCACCGCGTCGACCGCGGGCATGTCAATGCCCTCCGCGAGCAGGCGGGCGTTGCACAGGATGCCGCACTCCTCGCCCTCCTGCCCTTCCCGCTCCCCGGTGTGCTGGCGGAACTCGGCGAAGGCCTGCTGGCGCTCGCGGCGGGGGTCGGTGCCGGCCACCGCCTTGGCCCAGATCCGCTCGGGCCGGTCGTAGTCCGGGAGGAGGGCCGCGGTCTCCGTGATCGTCGCGGCGAACTCGCGGGCGTAGGTGATCCGCGCGTGGAAGGAGATGATGCGGCGCAGTCCCAGGTCGGCGATCGCCCGCAGCACCGCGACCTGGAGGGCGAGCCGTTGCAGGTCGACGTTGGTGCGCTGGGAGCGGAGGTCGGCGATCGAGGGCAGGGAGAGAAGGTCGCACAGGTCCTGGTCGGTCACGACGGGGACGAGGATCTTGTAGTCCGCGATCCAGCCGCCGACGACGCCCGCCTCGAAGGACCACCGGTAGATCGTGGGGCCGTAGACGTTCTCGTCGTCCATCGAGTACAGCGAGGGCTTGGCGGTGCCCATCACCAGGTCCGAGAGGTCGCCACCCGGCGTCTCGGCCGCGATCCGCGGGGTGGCGGTGAAGTAGAGGCGCCGCAGAGCCGGGACCTTGGTGTCCTCGTGGACGGCGGCCCAGGACTTCTCCAGCGCTCCGGCGGTGCGGTGGGCCTCGTCGACGATGACCAGGTCCCACTGGGGCAGGCCGTACTCGTCGTGGGCGCGGACCAGCCGCTCCAGGGAGGCGTAGGTGGCGTAGACGGTGACCGGGTGCCCGGCAGGGACGCGGGTGACCAGGTCGGCCAGCTCGGCGGCGTCGGTGGTGACGTGCCCCTCGACGTGCGCGCCGGCTTCGGCGCTGTCCAGCGCCTCCTCCTTGGAGCACGCGGCGATCGCCACACCCTTCCGGCCGCCGAGGTGGCTCCACGACGTGGCCGTCTGCTCCAGCAGCTCGATCGTCGGCACGAGCACGAGGGCCCGGCCGTAGGGAGCGAGCCGCTTGGCGCAGGTCGCGGACACCAGGGTCTTGCCAGCACCGCAGGCCATCTCCATGATCCCGCGGCCGCCGTGCTTCACCTGCCGGACGGCTGCCTTCACGGCCTCCTTCTGGTAGTCCCTCAGGTCGGCGAGGCGGACCCGCGGGGTGGGCAGGCGGCGGTTGCCCGGCCGGGTGACGGCCTCGGCAAGAGCCGTTGCCTCGGCGAGATCGGCGGCGGTCTCCGGCGAGAGGGTGCCGGTCTCGGGCCCGGTGGTGTCCACGGAGGTGTCCTTCTCGTTCGGTGGTGAGTGGGTCAGGGTGCTGTGCCTGAGGGCGCGGGTCTACCGGGGGCGCAGCGGGAGGATCGTCGCGGTCTGGTTCGTCTCGGCCGGCGGGCGGCAGTGCCGGAGGTGGGTCGCGCGCCAGATATTGGCCTCCTCCTCGGTGGCGGTGTCATAGGTGGAGACCGAGCAGACGCGGCAGGTGGTGGTGCGCGTCTCGGCGTTGAAGGTGAACTGGGCTGGCACAGGCGCTCTCTCCCGGTAGAGGCCGACCCCGAGAGGAGCGGGGACGGGCGGTGACGGTCGGTCGGGCTAACGGCGCGGGGGCACCCAACCCCGGACTTCGAGGTATTCGATCTCGGCGTCGGGGACGGCGCGGCCGGTGTCGACCAGCCACTGCTGCATGGCCTCGGTGACGTCCCCGTGGTGCTCGGCGAGCCTGCGACTCCACTCGGCGGCGTCGAACCCGCCGTGGGCGGCGTCGCCGTACTGGCGCTCCTCGGTGCCGTCGGTACGGGGCAGAACCCCGCGCCGAAGCCCCGCCGAGTCCTCCTTCGAGCCGGAGGACAGCAGGAACTGGTTGGCCTTCATCCGGACGGTGAACCCCAGCCGGCCCCCGGCCTGGCCGGTCGCGTGCACGACCTGCGCGAGGTGCCCGGCGCCCGAGCCGATCGCCTGCTTGCCCGCCCGCCCGATCATGCTCCTGCCCGGGACACCGACGATGTTGCGGCCGCGGACCCTGGCCTCTTTGCCTCCCCTGCCGGTGCGGCGGGTGACGTTCTCCTGGGCGATACCGGCCAGCGTCTCCGGCTCGCGCTCTCCGCCGCGCACCGCCCGGACCAGCTGGCGCAGCGCACCGACCATGCTCGCCCCCTTGCCCTTCGTGAAGAACTGGGAGACCAGGGAGGCGTCGCGCCCGAGCATCTTGGCGACCTGCCGCTTGGTGAAGCCCTCGTCGAGGAGCTCTTGCGTCAGGCGGGCAGCCTCGTTGGGAGTGCTCTGGTCGGCGGGGCTCACCGCGCGCCTCCGGCCGCCGCCTGCGCCGCCGCGCGGAAGGCCTCGACGTCGAAGCGGGCTCGTCCGAGTTCACGCAGCGCCAGCAGCTCGTCCTCGCTGCGCGGGGCGGCGACCGGGCCGGACAGGTAGCCCTTGGTCATGTACTCGCCCGGCTGCCCCCGGTAGGGCCACTCGGCCGGGTGGGTGGTGTAGACGGCATCGGTGCGCAGCGCGACGACGGACCCTGCGGGCAGGTGCAGGGCGCCGACCCGGGCGAGGATGTTCTTCCCGTCCTTGATGGTCATGTCGAGCAGGGCGGCCCGGGCGCCGCCCCAGACTCCGGCGGCCCACTCGGGGTGGGCGAAGGCGTCCCGGTCCGTGGTGGTGAGGCGGCGCCAGGTCTGGACGCTGCCGTCGTCCCCGATCAGTTCGGCACCGTCCGGGACGGGCTGCCCGCTCGGGGTGGTGCCGGTGTTCATCCCGGGTCGCTGCGCGAACTTGCCGATTCCGTAGAGCAGGATGCTGCGGATGCCTCGGGAGGCGAGGTGGGCGGCACGGCTGGTGCGCTCGTCCCCGTGCACTCGGGACAGGCCGACCAGGTCCGACCAGGCGGTCTTGAGCTTGTTCGCCCAGTCGTCCAGTGGCTTGGCTTCCTTCCACACCAGGCCGTCGAGGATCTCGACCCTCCAGGGCATCTGTTGGGGGTTGTTGAGCGCGACGTTGATCTCTGCCCCGCTGGCCCAGGTGGTGAACGTGGTGCCGGGGGTGGCGGGGTACTCCCAGTCCCGGTCGCCCGGGACCGGGCAGGGCAGCAGCCCGACGTGCTGCCAGCCCTCGGGCACGGTCGCGCGGATCTGCCAGTGGGAGGGCGCCATCAGGGCCCGGGTTCGCTCCTTGTGATCCAGGGTCTGGAACATGCGGCCGGTGAGCCTGTTCGGCGCGCCGACGCCGGAGCGCCAGGTGTGCCGGCCGTAGGCCAGGGTGCGGTCGTACTCGACCAGGCCCGGAAGCTCGGCCGGAACGCGCGGCGGCAGGATCAGCTCGGTTCGGCCCTGGCCCGCGGTCTGGTGGACGAGTTCGCGCAGCTCCGCGCTCATCACCGGGTAGCCCCCGGCGAAAGCGCCGCTCAACGGAATGGTGCGCTTCCACAGGTCCAGCCCCATGGCACTCGGGAACGACATCATCACGGCGTCGTCCCACTGGCGCCGCAGGGCCTCGCGCATGAGAACGAACGCATCGCGGACCAGAGCGGCGTCCGCGCCCTGGGGCTCGAACCACTGCGCGGCCGACAGGATTTCGACGGCCCCTGCGTTGCGCTCGGCACCCGCGGGCCGGTAGCGGCCCACCGGCTTGCGCTCGTGGACGAGGTGGCTGGCGAGCGGGTCCTGGCCGGCGCCACGGCCGAGCTTGGGCTCCCAGCGAGGGCTCGGGGTGTTGAGCCAGTCGGCCACGGCCCCGATCAGGGTCGGGTAGCGCTCGGCGGCCTGGTGCCAGGGGTCGCCGCCGGTGATGTAGATCCGTCGGGTGTTCGCAGCCACAGCCATCACCGCGTCGAGGATCTCGCCGGGCGTCCGGCCGCCCAGGTCCACGTGCCCCAGGCGGGTGGCGGTGGCCAGGTCGCCGGTGCGGGCGTCCAACCAGACGGTCGGGTAGGCGTTCTGCTCCCACGTCGGGCGCCTGCGCTTCACCTCGGAGGTCTGCGTGTACGCCTGCGCGCCGGGCCCGTCCGGGATGGACGGGAGTACGCGCTGACGCAGCTCCACCTCGTCGGGGGCCTCGACGGCCACGGCCTGCTCCGCCTCCTCCACGGCTGCCGGGGCCGGGACGGTGGCGGGGGTCTCGACCGGGACGGCAGGTGCGGCGACGGGCGCTTCGGCCGGGGAGGGACCGCCGACGCTGCGCTCGGCGGGCGGGGACGCCGGATCGGTCTCGGTGGCGCTGAGGGCGGCTCGAACCTCGGGCGGGGTCGGGTCCAGGTCAGGGGTGATGCGGACCACGTCGGCCAGTTTCAGCCCGGCCGCCTTGGCGACGGTTTCCCCGCTGGCCCCCTCGTGGGCGGCGAGCGCCTTGATTCCGTTCTCGCGCTCCTCGTTCAGGAGGTTGAAGACGGTCTGCTTCTGGGCGAGCACCTTCTCTGCTGCGGCGACCTCCTTGGCGGCGGCGGCGGCCTTGTCGCGCAGCTGGCGCAGCTCCTTGAGCTGGGCGTTGTAGGTTGCGCGGTCCATCGGTTTCACTCCCCTTCGGCGGAGGCCGGGTCGGTGGCGGGGTGGGTGGGGACGTAGGCGATCGGGCCGCCCGACACGGCTTCCAGCCGGGTGCCGAGCAGTAGGTCGGCCAGGCGGCGGTCGTCGGTGCCGGTCGGTGCGCTGGCGATGCGGTTGACCGGGACGGTGAGGTCGGTGAGGTATCCGGCGAGGCGGGCGCTGGTGAAGCGGTATCGCAGGGAAGTGCCGGTGCCGCCGTCGGGGATCCATTCGTCCAGCCCGGTGAGCACGGCGACGACGAACCCAGCCACGGTGACCGGCATGACCCCCGTGGCGGCCACCCTGGCCGGATCGCAGCGCCACCAGCCGGATAGCGCGGCCAGCAGCTCCTTCTCGGAGAAGTCGACGTGGAATCCGGTCCAGTCCCGGTCCGGGTCGTCGTCGGTACGCTCGGGGGCGCCGGCGCGCAGCACGGCGATCTCCGGATGCCGCAGTTGGGTGAGGTCGGGGCGCTTCCGGCTCTGGAGGGCCTCGACGGCGCCGCTGGGCACGATCATGCGGCCGGTGGGCCGGGCGCCGGGGATTGCGCCTGTGGCCAGCAGCTTTCTGATGGTCGCGCCGGAGCATCCCAGGGCCGATCCTGCCTGGCCTGTCATCAGGTACACCGACACCATCCTTCATAGCCTTGTCTTCTAGCGAGAATTGCTAAGCCCACCCTAGGGCAGGGTGCTGGTGATTGTCCATAGCCTTTCGCGCTAGCAGACAAGGCACATAGTCGGATTGATGCGCGCCCCGGCTCGGCCCGTTACGGTCGGCACTCGGCGGAAGCACGCCCCCCACCGGGGCCGCAGGAAGGACTCGCGATGACGTGGCAACAGAACATCGGCTACGCGCTGGCGGTGACCGGAGGGCTGGAGCTCGCTGGCCACCTGCTGGTCGGCGACCACGACGCGAACGAGCGGATTGCCGTCCAGCTGCTGGGGCGCCACCGCGGCGGCCGATGGCTGAGGACCCTGTGCGTGCCGGAGCTCGCCGACCTGGAAGCGGGCTTGGAGGACGTCGTCGACCTGCGCGAGTCCCCGGTCAGGATCAACTGGCGCCTGCTCGCCGCCGCGCTCCAGGTCCCGCAGGGGTTCCGTCACCCGGCCGACGACCTCGCGATGTTGGAGATCGCCGCCCCGATCGCAGGCCCCCACCGCGTCAACCTCCGCTCGGCCCTAAGCCTCCTCAAGCCCGACGACCGCGTACTCGCCGCCGCCGCACTGTCCGAAGCCGCACTGCTCCCGGCCGACGCAGCCACCGCCTCCGCCTGAACCGTGGGATGGCCGTCACCGGCTGGCCGTACTGGGGCGAGTCGGAGCAGGGCCAGGCACTGCACGCCGCCGTCCGCGTCCTGGCCGACTCCGTGCAGTACGCCCATTGCGCCACCCTCCCCGAGCTGCGCCAGGCGCTCGACCGGTTCAACGCTCTGTAGAGCACCGGCGGGGCGGCGGCCAGGCGGTCGCCGCCTCCACCCCGAGCGACCAGCCCCGTTATCTGGGGCACATGAGGTACTGGCGAGCTCCGTTCCCGTTCTTCGCCCGCTACCCTGTTCACCGGCAGGTGCGGTACGTCCCCTGCCGTGAAGTCCATCAGCCCTTGAGGGTTCGCCGGCCTCGGCCGGTCCGCGCCGGAGCGTTCCGCCCGGCTGCGCGCCACACCTTCTGCGAAGGGCACCGCCATGTCGTCACCGATCAGCAGGGAAGACATGAGGGATTTTCGCGAGCTGCGGGAATCCCTCGCCGCTGCCGGCATCATGACCAGCATCAGCCAGATCGCCGCGGCCGAGCGCGACGTCCGCGGGTGGGCCGCTGGCCGGCTCAGCGCAGTGGAGCTGTGTCAGCACTGGGGCTGGGAGACGACCGCCTTGCGTCCGCACTACCGCCGGGTTGGCGAACAGCTGTTCGTGATGATGCTCGCGGACGAACACACCGAGCTCGTCCGTACCGCCCGGGCCCGAACCGACGCCGGAGACCCCGGCCCGGTGAGCATGTGGATGCGCCACCGCGGCCAGGACGAGCCGGTTCTCGTCGCCCTGCCCGTGGTCACCGTCCACCGCAACAACCGCCACCCGGTGCAGCAGCTCCTCACCCCGAAGCGCCGCACCGCGGCAGACCTGCCGCACCTTGTCGGCGCCGAAGTCCCCGTCAACCTGCCCCACCGGGCGGACCGCGGCATCCCCTGCACGCTGTGCGGCGTGTACGACGCCCACTACCTCCGCCGGGACCAACGCGCCGTGCCCGGCTTCGTGTGCGAGGACCACAAGGACCACGCCCTCGACCAACAGATGTGGCCGATGCACGTGGAGGAACAGATCACGGAGAAGCTCGGCATCTAAGCCGCGCTCACCCCGGGCCGTCAGCCATCGAGGCCGGTGGCCCGGGTCTCAACTGACTCGTCGGTGAGGAGCATGTCCTCCACACCGAACCGCGCCGCTTCGCGGCGGTTCAGCGCCCTGTTCAGCAGTTCCTCGCCCTCGTGCAGGTTGTCGATCACCTGCTGGGCGTGCTGCTCCTCCGCCGCCTGGTCGTCCTCGTCCGGCCTTGCCCGGAACCGAAGCGTCTCGCCGGCGGCCTCCAGCAGCTTGGCCGCCGCCGCGGCGAAGCCCTCCTCGACCTTGCCGTCGGTCCTCAGCGCCACCGCACCGGGCGGCGCGAAGTCCTCGGCGAGGACGGCCAAGTGGCCGTCCGCCCGGCCGAGGTGGGCGAGAACCCGGGCTTGGTGGTCCTCGGGCACCGGCCAGGCCAGCGGCTTGCTGCCCTCGGAGATCTCCAGCACGGTGCGGGAGTCGGCGGAGGCGACCAGGTTGTAGCTGGCGTGATCGGCCGCACGGCGCAGGTGCGCCGCGAGCAGGCCGGCGCGCACCGCGTCGTCCTCGTGCTCCAGAGTGCCCGGGATGTCGATGCCCAATGCCGCCAGCGCGGCGCGCAGTTGACCCTCGGTCGGGTTCAGGTTCGCGTACATGCCGCGATCATCCCGCAGCCCTGGCCGACGCAGATGCGCCATCACCCCATCGGGTGACGTCCGTTCGGGACGATGTAGGGGCGCAGCAGCACGGCCAGGCCCATGGTGGCGCCGAAGGCGGTCGGCCCGGCGAGGCCCAGCAGCACCAACCGGGCGGTGCCGGTGAGGAGGTTGTCGGCGATCAGCATGAGGCCGATGGCCAGGGCCACCCCGCCAGCGAGGAGCAGCGCGAGCCGGGCGCCGACCGGCAGCCAGGCCGGGCCCGGGACCTGGAGGACCTCGCGGGCGTGGATCGCGTGCCCGGCGAAATCGCCGGTCGGCTCTCCGCACTGGCAGACCATGCGGTGGACGGCCTCACCGGCACGTGCCGAGGCAATGGGGTCAAGCTCCCGCACCGGTCCGTGGCGCCCGTCGTCCATCGGCGGCCTGCCCATCAGTTCCCCCCTCGGCTGGTCTGGCCCGCCATCGTATCGCTGATGCCCGGCCCCGGGCCGTGCCCGGCGAGGTGGCGGTCCACCTGGATCAGCACGCGATCGGTCCGCGGTAGTCCCAGCGCTCCAGGTCGTCTGGGCGCGGCTCGTAGTCCGCCCGCCGGCCCTCTGGGTCGCGGGACGATGAGGTAGGCGCCGCCGGAGATCCGATCCTCGCTCCAGCCCCCGACGTCCAGCAGCAGACCGTCGAGGTGCCCGCCGCGCAGATTGCGGTAGGCGCGGGCGGGCTCGGGGCCCGAGTCGTCGTTCCAGTCCGAGCCGTAGACGCGACGCCCGAGGTGGTCGGTGGACGGGTGGTCCTCGGTCTCGGGGTCCGGCGGGATCACGACGTTGCTCCTTCGCTGCTGGCCCGGCGGCGGCACCCCGGGCTGGTTAGCTCTTCTTGGCGGCGCGGGCGCGCACGGCGCCGTACGCGAGGATGAGCAGGGCGGAGCACTGCTCGACGGGGTCGCTCTCGGTGTCATCGAGGTAGGTGGTGGCGATGAGCGCTGCGGGGTGCGGGAGCGGTCCGCCGGGCATCGGCAGGAAGGTCCCCGGGTTGTCGCCGGGGTGCTGGCGGGCGAACTCGTGCAGGGCCTCGGCGGTGGCGCGGGGGTCGGGCCAGGCGCCGGGGGTCGGCGGCAGCTCCGGCAGGGTTCGGGCGGCCCACGCGGCCCCGAGTAGCGCGTCCCGGCGAGCCAGCGGGCTGGCGTCCGTCCACACGTCGTAGGCGGTCTCGCCGTCGTCGGGGCTGCGCCCGATGCGGGCGGCCTCGGCCCGATAGAAGTCGATCTTGCTGGCGAAGGGATGGCCCTGGACGAGGTCCCGGGCGTCGCGTGCGGCGAAGGTGCTCAGCTCCGTGGCGCTGCGGGCCAGGTCGTGCAGGCGCATCATGTCCCTGGCCTGCGCGGCGGTGACGCCCATGTGCTCGGCCATCACGTGGGGGATGAACTCCGCGGGGACGTCGCGGGCGACCGGGACGCCACCCACCAGGAAGGTGGCACGGGGGTTGTCATGGTTCACCAGGGGCTGCCTTTCTACGGGTTCTCGTCAGGCCGACTCCGGGCGGAAGGCCCTGCCGGCGGTCGGCAGGGGCACCGGCGTCGGCTCACCGGCGCTCGCTCACAGGTCTCGGGGTCCACGACACGTCCGCGCCGGGGCCGGTTCGGGCGGCGGCCCTGATCGGCCGCCGCTCCGACCGTCGATCCCGGTCGATCAGAACTCGTACTCGTCGTCCGGAGTGATGAGGCCGAGCTCGGGGTCATAGTTCAGTCCGCTGACGGCGGGGTACCCGTCCACCCAGGTGTAGCCGAGCCGCATGACCGTCTGCGGAGATGCCGGAATGAGGAAGTAGTCCGGCTTGTCCGGATGCTTGGCGAGTTCCTCGGCCATGGCGACGACGACGGAGTGACCGCAGTCCGCGATCCAGGTGTGCCAGGGGATCAGATCCGCGGGGAGGACACCCGGGTAGGGGCGGGGGGTGCCGTACGGGGCGGCCAGCCGGAGTGCCGCGTCGGCCTTGCCGTCGGCCGGGGACTTCACCTGGCCTTCGGCGTCTTCATCGGATGCCGGCCCGAGGGTGAGCTGGGTGGTGTCGGCCGTGCCGTCGCGGAGGGCCTCGAAGCGGGAGTCGGCGGTCAGGACAAGGTCACTGGGGGCCTGTTGGTAGAACCGGTTGATCTCGGCCGTCGCGGCGTTGTTGTCCATGGGGTGTGCCTTCTGGCGCACGATGCCCTCGCGCAAAGCGGCGGAGAACTCGGCCGGGAGGCCGATCAGGCGCAGCGCCTGGGTGATGCCGGTGTCCGCGTCGACGAGGGCGAGGTAGAGCGGGACGCCGCTCGTCGGCAGGTCGGCGGGCGCGAGCTGGGCCTGCCGGTGGTACTCCCAGGGGGCGTCCGACCAGGGGAGCCCGTGCTTGGGGTTGCTGTCGAAGGGGTCCGTGAACTTGTACAGGAGCAGCGTCACGTGGTCGCCGTTGACGACGGCAAACTCGGCGTTGCCCTTCGCGAACGCCTTGATCTCGTGCTTGGCCGGCTTGCTGACGGCCAAGACGAACTGAGCGCCCTGTGCCGTGAGGCGCAGCTCGGCGGTTCCGTCACGCCAGCGGGTGATGTGGGGACTGTAGGGCTGGCCGACGGCCAGCGTGTTCGGGAAGGGCGGCTGCGGGGAGGTGCTCAACGGGTATTCCTCTCGGCAGAGGCGCTGCTCGGATGCGGGCGGTCGGTGCGGCGCCTGGAGCGTGCCTCGTATGGCGGTAGGTCTGGAGCGAAGCGTACGGGCAAGGTGTGACACACAGTCATTGCACTGGCGCCCGTAGTAGTGGTGGATCAGTGTCGGCGGCCCGGCCGGGGCCGGTGGGGCCACCAGGCGGCGAATTCGGCCGGGTGGTAGCGGGGTTGCGCGGCGCCGGGGTTGACCGGCTGGGGTGGTGGGGGGATGGAGGGGTCCGTCTGGGGGGCTTTGGCTGCCTTGGCCAGTGCACGGATCACGGTGGAGGGCTCGACGTGGTGGAGGCGGGCGAGCTCGCTTCGGGTGAGCGGCCAGTCCGGCCCTCGGTCGGCCTTGGCGGTGCTCGGGTCGGTCATCGTCCCCTCCCAGGGGCGGTGGGCCGGGCCGGCCGCTGTGGTGGGCGGCCCGGCCCGGGGGTTCTCAGGCGAACGAGAGCTGGAAGTCGTCGTCCTGGTTGCAGTGGTCGCACACGCGTCCGGCGATGCCGGAGGAGTCGTGGCGGGGGTGGCGGGCACCGGGCTGCTCGCAGTTGTCGCAGGGCGGGCCGGAGGGACGCTCCCGTCGGGGCTCGGGCTCCCATTGCAGCGTCCGGTAGTGCGTTTGGGCCTCCCGCTTGGTGCTGTACGACTGTTCCGTACCCTCGTCGGGGTCGTAGTCCTCGCCGTTGAAGCCGCTGCCGGAGTAGTAGACGCGCACCGACCAGCGGGTGGTGCTGGTGCCGTCCTCCAGCAGGTCGGTGTGCTCCTCCAACGTCGCCCGGCGCCCTTGGCCGAGGCCCTTGTCGAACACCGGCTTCGTGGTCCGGGACACCGTTTTGAGGCCGGCCACGCGGTCCTGTTCGGCCCTCTCCGCGGCCAGCTTCTTCTCCAGGTTCTTCCTGCGGTTGTCGGCACGGCGCAGCTCAGCGGCCTGCTCCTTCTCCCTCGCGGCCTTCTCAGCGGCGCGGCGGGAAACGGCAGCGGCCTGCTGCTCCTCGGGGGACGGAACGGGGGCGATCTCGCACAGCCGCTTCCGCGGGTAGCTGTAGCGGTCGGTGTGGTGGAGGACCGTCCAGTGGCCGGACCCGTCGCGTCGCAGGACCTGCTCGGCCTGGCCGACGACGACGGCCACCCCGCACAGCTCGCACACCTCGCCGCTGGCGGCGGGCTTCGCGGGGCACTTCTCGTAGTGCTCGATCTCCATGTCGTCTCCGTGGCCGACGAGGTGGCCGAAGCTGACCGGCAGGTGGGCCCCGCACCAGCGGCACGGCCCCGCGATGTGGTTCGGGCGCCGGACCGCGTGCACCACCTCGGGCCCGTCCTGCGGGATTTCCTCGGCGTCCAGCAGGGCCTGGAGCTTGCGGCGGGTGATGTCGCCGAAGGCGGAACGGGCTTGCTTGAAGTGCCGGGTCCAGACCGGTTCGTCCTGTCCGACGCGGTGGACTGTGACCGTGGCGTCTTTCTTGGCGTAGCTCTCGCCGTTGCTCCATGCCTCCGCCCACCCGGTGGTGGCCTTGTCGACCACGACGACCAGCGCGCCGACGGGCAGGGTGACGGTGTCCCCGTGCTGGAGCCACTGGCCTTGGACCGCCTTGCCGCCGGGCTCTGCCAGATCGAGTGCGGTGATGGTCTTGCGCCAGCAACTGGCCGGGTGCAGACCGGACGGGACGGTCGGGACGGTGAACGAGGCCCGAGCCCGGCGCACCAGCAGGCACGGCCCTTCGGTGGTCGGACCTTCGGCGAGCAGGTTGGCGAGCGTACGGCGGGTCGCGGCTCCGAAGGCGCCGCTCTGGCTGCCGAAGGCCTTGTGGAGTACGGCGTCCGGCTCGCCGGCGCGCCAGACGGTCAGCGTCACGGGCTTGGGTCCGGCCTCGGGCGTCTTGTCCACCGTGACGATCAAGCGGCCGACCGGGAGGGAGACCTGGTCGCCGGGGCGCAGGTCTTCGCCGATCAGGCCGCGCACGCCGCCGTGCTGCTCGTGCAGCGCGGTGAGGGTGCGCCGCCAGGATCCGTCCGGCTGGTGGCCGTCGGGTACCGGCGGGACGGTGAACTCCGTCCGGGGTTCCTGCTGGGGGTGACCGGCAGTGCTGATCATGAGGGTTGCTCTCCAACTGGTATGCGGCAGCGCCCGGTTGGCACCGCCTGTGCCTCGACGTGACCAGGATCTCACTGCGCACTGTTATTTGCAACTTTCATTTGCAAATAACAGCCCTTGAAAACCGGCCCGGGGAGAGCTGTCGAGGCACATCCACCGGGCCGGCCACCGCATCCTCCCATGCCGCCGGGAAGGCCTCCCAGCCAGGCGGGACGGATCATCTCGTCCGGCTGGGGGTGGTGGCCGTCTCCGGGGCCATCCTCGCGACTTGATGCTCAGGTGCGCCTCAAGAGGCTGTGGACGACGGTGGGCCGCGCGCTCGCCGGCCGGGCCGGCCGGCTGCGAGAGCTGGCCCGCCTGAACCTGCCGAGGTACGTCGAGCCGGGGTCCGAGTCCTGGGTCGAGGGTTCGTGCGAGGCGGCACGGCACCGGCCCTACGTGCCGCGCACCGGTAGCGGCTACGCCCAGGCCCGGGCCGCCGATGACTGGCGCGCCGTCTACCGGTGGGCGACCGGGCCGGCCTGGGAGCCGCCGGTGTACGGGCTGTGCGCCGACGACTGGCCAAAGGCCGGGCACCCCGGTCTCCGCGCACCCGCGGCTGCGGCTCGTCCTGGACGACGGCGCCGAGATCTGATCACTTGCCGTGTTCCATCCACCTCGGACCGTTGTCAGTGGTGGGCACTATCGTGCTGCTCCGCACCTGTGGAGTTCGTTCGGAAGGAAATCCCGTGAGTCATCCCCTTGAGCAGGCCCGGGCCCGGATCACCCCTGGCGCCACGTACACGGTGCGGGACCTCGCCGAGCTCCTGGGCGTCTCGGTGCAGTCAATCCGCGCGCTCGACCACGCCGGCTACCTGCCCGGCGCCGTGTGGTCGTCGATCCCCGGCCGGGGCGGTGGCCGCTACACCTGGGCTGGCCAGCAGCTGCTCGCCTGCCTCGACATGGACCTCGACGAGCTGCCGCCGCTCGACCACGACCGGTACGACCCGTCCACGCTGTGGCGGCTCGGCTGCGCCTGCGCCGACTGCACGGCGTGGCACGCGAAGAGCACGAGGGCGTACCGGCAGCGGGCCCGCGAGCAGCGGTTCCCCCCGGAGCAGCGCGAGGAGCTCCTCGCCCTGGTGCAGGCTGGCACCCCCGTGAAGGCGGCTGCACCGCTGGTGGGTCTGACGCACCACCAGGTGTACGCGCTCGCCCGTACCAACGCCGAGTTCGGCCGGTGCCTCGACACGGCGGGCGAGGCGCTGTGCGTCTCCGCGGCCGACTCCCGGTGCGGCACCCACGCCGGATACCGGCACCTCACCTGCCGCGGCACGGCCTGCCGCAAGGCCCACGCCCCCCAGACCCGCCCCGCTCCCACCTCGAAGTGACCACCCGCCGCCCGTCTCCTGAGGGGCGGCCACCATCTCACGCCGCCGACGGCGGCCGACCTCACCGGAGGTTCCATGTCCACCATCCCTCTGCACGAGATCGAGGTCCCGCCGACCGAGGACGGCGCGGTCAAGCCGTGGCGAAAGTGCCTCCAGTCCCTCGACGAGAGCCGGCGCGGCGGGTACGTGTGCGTCGGCCCGTGGCTGGAGGCCGGGGCGGTGTACCGCCTGCCGGCCGGGGCACTGATCGTCGGCGTCGACCGCACCTCGGAGACCGCCCGGCGGGTCCGGCTCTGGCGGGTCAACACCAAGGGCGCGCTGACCGTCATGCGCGACAGCACCCTCAAGACGTTCAGCGCGGAGTTCGGCGACGGCGTCCGCAACACCCTGCGGACCGCACTGGACCGGTACCCGCCGAGCGTCCACACTCCGCAGCTCGTGCGCGCCGCCGCGCCCCAGGCCCCGCAGCCGAACGGGCGCGCCGACCGCTGCGCGCTGTGCGGCAAGTCGGTCGCGGCGGGCGCCGGCCTGCTCGTCGGCACGCCCGGGCACCGCTCGGTGCAGCACCGGCCGGGCGCGTGCCCGCCGCTGCGCAACGAGCGCGGACAGGCGTGCTCGAAGTGCGGGGGCTGGGTCGAGCCGGGCGCCGGCCTCCTCAGCAGCCCGCACGAGGGGATGTGGATTGTCCGCCACGACGGGGACTGCCCGCCGGAGGGTGAGCGGGCCGCCCCTCCCCCGCCGCCGCGCCGACGCAACGAGCGGGCGGACCGGTGCGTACGCTGCGGCCGGGACGTCGCCGAGTTCGAAGGCTGGCTCATCCCGCCGGCGGCCGTCGGCGGGTTCTGGTCGGTCGAGCACGACGGCGACTGCCCGCCGCCGGCAGCGGGCCAGTACGACGGGCCGACGTGGCGCATCACCGCAGGCGTGCCCGGCAGGTTCAAGCCCGTCCCCGGCCCGCACTGGACGATCGGTCAGATCGCCCGGTTCAAGGTCGCCGAATGGGAGCAGCCGGTGCCCGAGGACGCGCCCGGCCTGGTCCGCGTCCACGGCATGCCGTCACTTCTCGGCGTCGTCGTCTCGGAGGACCGGCCGCAGTACATCCGTGACGAGGACGGCGACTCACCCACGGACGAGCTGATCGGCGAATCGGGCTGGTTCTTCTGCGGCCGGGTGCGCCCGGCCACCGCGGAGGAGGCCGCGCCGCTGCTCGCCCAGGAGGCCGAGGCCGCCGTCGACCGCGGGCTCCGTGCGCGCGTCGGCCGGCTGCTGTCGTGGCGCTACCCGCGCGAGGGCGCCCGCTACCTGCCGGCCGAGGACCTCGACCAGGAACTCGCCGGCGTCGAGCTCGTCGAGCTGCGCACCCGTCCGGCCGCGGAGTGCACGGCCTTCGGCCGGGGTCTCTACCCCGATCAGGTGTGGATCGCCGAGGGCCGTGACTGGGTGCTGACCACCACCCACAACGGCATGGATGGCGACGACTGGTCGCTGATCAACTGGCGCCGGCACGTCGCGTTGCTGCACCCGATGACCGCCGACCTGCGCCGCCTGGTGGACGACCTGACGGCCCGGTACGGCACCGTCGACTCCGCCTGACCACCTGTTCACCGGTGAGGCCGGGTGGCCCGCCCCGGGGCGCTCAGCCTCACCGGCGCCGACACCTTCCGATCGAGAGGCTCCGACGATGGGTTCGCAACCGCCGTTGATCATCGACCATTGGTTCCGCGAGGGACCGGTCCGGCCGGACGGTTCTGACGGCTACTGGATCTGCGGGTGGCCGGGCTGCGGGCAGCACCGCGCCGACCACGCCCAGGCCGAGGGGCAATGGCTCCTCTCCCCGCACGGCTTCACGCCCCAGCGCATCGCGCCGTCCCGCTGCCGCCACCGCGGGTGCGGCTACCACCGGCGGCACACGCGGCACGTGCCGTGGCGGTGGGACCAGTGGGCGGCGGCACCCCGACCGCGGGGCCAAGACGCCGGGGAGCACGTCGGGTTCGACTGAGTCCGTTCGGGCCGCAGGAGCCCAGCCGCTCTGACGGGTCGGCGGTGAAGGACGGGGGGTCGCCACAGCGGTGGTGACCCCCTGTCGCGTTTCGGCGTCGTCCGTTCTGTCATGCCCTGTGACCTGCACGAGCACCCACTACTCCCCCGCGTCGAGTCGATCGCGACAGCCCCCCGTGGCTGAGACCGGAATCGATACCTGGCCATGCCGAGCTCTTGACTACGGTGCGCTACCGGTCGAGGCGCTCGCGGCGACACGGCCGGGGCCCTTACCACGGGCTTCCGCGAGGCAGCGACAGATCATGAATGTTCGGCGCGATGCGAAACGGTGGGCGGGTCGCGGCCGAGGCCGGCGGGCAGCTCGCGCCCGAGCTGGTGGCCGCGGTGGTCGAGGACGTCGTCGCGCAGGTGCGGGCCAGGCGCGACGTCGTCGAGGAGGGCCGCGGCACGATCGAGGTCCCGTCCGGGGCGCCCAAGGCGCCGAGGACGTACGGCACGGCCGGCACCCTCACCTCGTGCTCCCTCTCGACCGCGTGGCACCTGCCGCTGCGGCTTGGTAGGCGGCGGCCTCGTGCTGCGTTGCGGGCCTGACGTGGGCGCTTAGGTACCAGCCTGTCCACTCGTCGTCCAGGTCTCTGTCATCGCTGGCCTCCTCCCAGGCTGGTAGGTCGACGGAGGCCACGGTCGCGATGATGCTGACGACTGAGGGGGAGAGCCTGCGGTACCCGGGCGCGTCCGTCGGAACGGCCGGCTCTGTGGGGGGTGGGCGGAGGATGGCCGTCAGGTCGATCTGGAAGTCGGCGGGCAGGTCCGGGGCGAGAGGGGCGGCGGTCGGGGGCGCGGGCTCCGGCGCCTGGTCGCGGAGCCGCACCCGCAGGATGTCGCCGGGCTGCCAGTGCCCGACCGGCGGCTCGTCCTCGTCGCCGGGTTCGAGGGCGCTGATCTCCCACGTCGGGCCGTCGTAGGCGGGCACCGGAGTGCCGGGGGGCAGGCGGGCGGTGGTCGGTCCTCCCTCGGGACGCGGCGGGCGGTAGCCCGGGAGGAGCTCGGGCAGGTCGCGGGGGCGGACCGTGATCATGGTGTCGAGGCCTGGTTGTTCCGGATCGAGCGTCCAGGCGTACCACCCCTGGTCGTCGGTGCCGACGGTGGCGAGGGTCTGCGCGATGTCGAGCCGGTACCCCTGCGGATCCCGGGGTCGCCGTCCGGTGATGACGTCCCGCAGGACGATCGCGGTACGGCGGCGCAGCTCGGCCCGGAGTTCGGCCAGGCGTCGTCGGCGCCTGGCCGTGAGTTCGGCGGCCGCCGCCGGGACCCGGTCGGCGGCGGCGACGACCTGCCAGTAGGGGACGTTCGTGGCTCCGCAGTGGTGCCGGAGCTCCGGGACCTCGACGGCGGCGAGCGTGCCGGGGGTCAGACGGACGGGCGGCTCCGTCACCATGAGGGGGATCTCGTAGCCGCATCCGTGGCAGAACACGGTCAGGCGGTCGGTCCACAACGCCCATTTGGCCGCGGGGCCGGTGGGGGTGGCGACGGTGACGGCCGAACAGTGGGTCCCGGCCGGGAGCGGGGAGAGCGGAGCGGGCACCTGGACTCCTCGGTGTCGGGGGTTGCCGTGAGGGTGGGGCCGGATGTGTCCGGCCCCACCTTCGGGCTTGAGGCCGGCGTCAGTGGCCGACGCGTTCCTTCTTCCTGCGGAGGGACTCGACGTAGGTGCGGATGATGTTCTGGGTCGAGCACCCGGCGTAGGGCACCACATGGCCACCCGTGCCGACCGAGTCGGGGCAGCCATGGGGCGTCTCGGGGTGCGCTTGGGCGACGGTGACGAGGTCCTCTCGGGGCAGTGCCTGGATGTGCCTGGGCAACAGCGTGAAGGACTCGAAGGCGCCGGCGACGGTGCCGCAGGACCAGCCGCAGGAGCAGACCGCGCCCCGGACGGTGTCGACCCGGGGCCAGGGGTCGCCTTCGGTGTACTGGACGGGCACGTAGACCTGGGCGGAGGTGTGGGGGAGGCCGGTGTCCAGGGCGGGCATCGCATCCAGCGCCCGCAGCACGCGGGGCAGGTCGACGCCGGCGGCCAGGGAGACCGGCCCCATCTCCCTCAGCTCGATCCACCAGGGCGCGCCCGTCCGTCCGAGCAGGATGTCGGTCAGTTCCTCGGCGACGCGGGGGCGGCCGGGGAAGTGGGCGGCCTGGAAGGGGCCGACCAGCTCCCGAAGCGTCGCCAGGACGCCGCTGCGGATGGTGGTTGCCCAGTCGGCCTGCTTGTGGCTGCCGGTGAGGGCCGGCCAGCCGTTCTTGTCGGACTCGGCGGCGGCCTCGGCGTTGCGCCGGTCGCGGTCGTCGTACGTCATGGTCGGTCGTCTCCCTGGTGCGTGGTCGGGCCCCGGGGCACGGGCGTGCCGGGGAGCCAGGCCGGAGGGTGTCCGGCGTCCCCGGGGGCCGGGGATCACGCGCGTCCAGGGGGCGCGGCCCTGCGAGCAGGGAAGGTGGAGGGTGTCCGGGGCTGGGCGACCGCGCAGGGCCGCCCAGCTTAGGACCGCCGGCTGACGGCGGTGGTGGAGTGCGGTCGGCGGGCGACGGTCGGGGTCGTCAGCTGCGGCCAGCCGCGGCGAGTACCCGGTCGATCGTCGTCCGGGCGATACCGGTCCGCCGGTGGAGGTCGAGCTTGGACACGCGGCCGTGGTCCATCACCCACACGATCATGTGGTCGCGGCCGGCACCGGCGTCGGCCTCCGCCCACCGGGCGATGACCAGCGGACGAATCCGGTCGAGCCATGAGTCGTAGGACGGCTGGGCAACCTGCTGCCAGTCCTCGTCGAAGTCCGGCAGGGGGCCGACCGCGGCGTCCGGCAGCGCCTCGGATGCGGCCTGCATCAGCGCCCGCTGCTCCGCGTCCAGGCGGGCGGCGACCTTGTCCGCGAGCGTCCAGGTCTCGCCGGAGGTGGACCGTTCCTCGGCGGTGGCGTGCTGGCGGATGTACCCGACGAGTTGTTCGTCGCGTTCCTCGTCCCAGTGCTGTCCCTGAGAACGGCGCAACTCCTCCCCGGCGTCACGAACCCCCTGGGCCTGAGCGGTCGCCCGCCGGGCCGCGGCGAGCTTCACGACGGCCGGCGCCCACGGCTCCATCTCCAGTGCGGCGGCCTCCTGCACCCCTTCCAGGGAGTTCCGCCGCTCCACGCGCAGCGGGATCCTGGCCACGGCCGTCCGGTCCGCGCTCTCCAGGAACACGAAGCCGCCGTAGGAGATGCGGTAGCCGCCGATGTTCGGCGTCTCGAACATCTGGTACTCGCCGAACCCGTAGATCCGCCGGTACTCACCCTCGCCGAACACCATTCCCATGGCATGCCCTCCGCACCTCAACAGGTTCGCTACATTTCGACATTAAAAGTGTAGCGAACCACGCTACATCTGGCAATCGAATCTGTAGCGCAATGGGGCGACCGGAGGGCGAAGTACCCTGCCGCAGGCCTGCCTCAACGCTCTGAGGTGCTCACGGGGCGCCCGTCGGGGGCGCCGGCGGCAGCTTCGACCCCTCGGAGGACGGGCCGCTCACCCTCGGGGCAGTCGTCGTGCCGCACCCGCCACGCCCCTTGAGGGCAGGTGAGGATGCCGGCGCCCGGCTCGACCCGGCCCCCGCACGCGGAGCAGCTCCCTCGGCGCTCGTTGCGCAGCGGCGGGCACTTGCCCGGCTTGTGCTGCACCGAGCGGCGCCCGGGCGGACCGAGGAGCAGGCCGGCGCCCGCCGCCACCGGCTTCCTGCACTGCGAGCAGTAGGCGGCCCACGTGTTCGCCCTCGGCGCGGCCGCCCGCACGGGCAGTGGACCGTACGGACGGGGCGGATACTTCGCCAGCGCCGCCCGCAGGGACTTGCGGACCCCGTCGCCGAACTCCGAGGCCCAGCTCTTGAACGTGCTGTCGCGCATGACGGTCAGCTCGCCCCTGGTGTTGACCCGCCAGAGCCGGACCCGCCGGGTGGTCACCGAGGTGCGGTCGACACCGACGATCAGCGCCCCGGCCGGCAGGAAGCACACCGCCCCGGCCTCCAGCCATGCGCCGACGCACATGTACCCGCCCGACTGCGTCTCGTCGAGCGCTTCGAGCCGCTTTCTCCAGGGCTTGGCCACCCCGCTCTCGGCCGGGGGGACCTTGATCTCGAACAGGAGGATGACGGACACGGGATCCCCTCATGGGGAGGCGGCGGCAGGTGGTCCCCCCGACCGGCTCAACGAACTGGCTGGCCCGGGGCAACGGGGCGACCGACGGCAGCGCGGGCTACGTTTGCGGCCGGGGCCAGAGGGAGGACTCCTGGTGTTCCGCCTCGGTGAAGGTTGAGCGATCTCACCGAAGTACCAGACCCACTACCGCTCGCGGCCCGCTGAGGACGGAGGCAGGGGTGCACCAGACCGGAGGGGGATCGCGGACATGGGCGGGCGGGACCGGGAGCCGGTCAAGGGTGAGGTCGTGGTGCCGCTGGACGTCGGGGAGTCACGGGCGCAGCCTCTCGCCGCGGCGGACGGGTAGGTGCTGTCGGCCGCTGCGGTCAGACCTGCGCTCCCGACTCGTTGGCCAGGTCGACGAACAGGGCCCCCAGCCGCTCCGCCTCAGCGCGCACGACCGGGTCGGCGGGGGCGTCCACGAAGGCGAGAAGCGCGGTGTGCAGGGAGCCGAGCAGCGCGTACGCCGCGGTGCCGTCGAGTCCGTCCGTGCGGTACTTCTCCATGAGGCTGTCGACAGACTCGGCGAAACGGCGGACGTTCGCGACTTCGTCGGCGAGCTGGTCGACGGGGAACTGGTGAGCGGTCACGGAGGTCTCCAGGGGCGCCGGTCTTCGAAGGCGGGACGGACCGACGACTCGTCCGCTCCGCGCGGGTGCCGCACCAGTCTGCCGCAGGCGGTGCCGCACCGTCCGCCATCCGGGACCGAGTTCAGTATCTTGGCCAACTGTGGGCACCTCTCCAAAGGGCGGTCTCGGCCGCCAGCTCGACCTCACCCTCCCCCCGGGACAACCGGAGCGCCCGGCCCGCCACCCCGGCCGGACGGCAGCCGAACGGGCCGCCGCCGAAGCGCCCGTACCACCCGAGCGCCAAGTGGCGCTGGGAAGAGCACGGCGCCAGGACCGGGCGGCGGAGCAGCGTGCACAGCAACTCGTCCCCAGCGTCCTGCTGACCGGGCAGACCCCTACCACCACATCCACAAGGCAGGGAACATGACCGGCCCGATCCGCCAGCACACCGAGGTCTCGATCACCCGGCTGTTGCGCCTGTGGCTCACCCAGGAGAGCAGCTGTGCTCCCTTCGTGGAGACCAGTCGACTGCTGGCCGACATGATCAATCGGCACGCCGCCTTCTGCGCCCGGGCGAGCAGCGCGCGGGCGTCCTCGGTGAGCCAGCTCGGGTGGACGTAGTGTCCCCGGGCGGCCGCCACGGTCCGGTCGATGTGGCGGTTCTCCGCCCCGATCAGCAGGACCGCCATGACGGCCATGAACGCACCGCCCGCGAGCACGATCAGCCCGCCGCTCTCGGCCGTACTGAGCAGACCGCGGAGCAGGTGGTCGAGTTGCGCGGTACTGGAGGGGCCGTCGGGCACGGGCTCGCCGAGCAGCTGTCCGAGGAGGAAGGCCCCGAGGGCGGCGATCCCTCCGCCGGCCGGCGTCGCGGCGGACAACCTCAGGATCTGGGCGGAACCGTCGTAGGACACGACGAGGTCGTCGGCTGCGCCGTCGGTGGCGAGCAGGTCGGGGTGCTGGGCGGCCAGTTCGGCGACGGCGTTCTGGATCGCGGTCGGCAGGGCGGGGTCGAAGACCGGCGCTGCGGGCTTGGGCTTGGTCAGGTCGGCCATCGCTCGCCTCTCTCGCCGCAGCGGTCCCGCCGCTGCATCAGGCCCGCCGGCTTGCCGGTGTATGCGCAGGCCGGTCGAGGGCTGCTGCTCAGCCCTCGACCGGCCTGCGGGCATGGTAGCGCCGTCGAGCACGGCAACCAGCAGAATTCCGGTCATCGTGTTTCCCTTCGATCGGGCTACGGCGCCGATGGCCGGTGATGCGCTGGGGAGCGGGGCGGATCTCCCCGCCCGCGCTCGCTCGTTGAGCATGGCCACCGACCGTTCAGAGGCGAGAGGACAGGTATTCAGAGCGCCGCAGGGCGCCCGCTGGCCTTGCTGCGGAGGCGGGTGACGGCCTGCTCGCTGGTCCGGGCCCGCCGGGCGATCGAACTGTCGGTATGGCCGCAGGCGATGGCGCGGCCGATGAGCTCCACCTGCTCGGCCTCCAGGCCCTCGACGTCGGCGCCGGTCGCCGCTTCGGCCTTCATCTCCGCGATGTCGGCGCCGGTCACTGCCAGGCGGTTCCAGTCCTGTTCGCGCAGAGCGGTCCGGTGGGCATGAGCGGCTTCCAGCGCGTCCAGGAGGCGGACGCCGGCCTCCCCGGCGTGGGCGGTCTCGCGCGCGGCCCAGGACGTGAGCCCGGCGTTGGTGGTCATCGAGGTGATGCGGCCGAAGGCGAGGGCTTGGTGCTCGGCGTCCCAGTCCGCGCACACCATGACGGGGCGCGGGTCGCCCCCGAGCAGGATCGTCCGGTACCAGGACCGCACGCCCAGGACCTCTAGGTAGACGTACGTCCCGTCGTCGACCGGGCAGCCGTAGACCTTCTTGATCTCCGGGTGCCAGTGCTCGTTGTGGCCCAGGAAGCGCGTGATGGCCTCGCACTCGTAGGCGAGCCCGTTCCGTCCAGCTCCGAGCACTCCCGGCTGGTAGACCTGCGGGAAGCAGGCCACGATGTCGGCGTAGTCGACGAGGTCGGCGTCCGCAGTCGCGGGCTCGGCTCGGCGGTGCCGGCCGCACAGGCGGCCGATGGTGCGCCCGGCCCGGGCGGCCGCGGCCGACCAGTCCAGTTCCCCGCCGGCCTGGAAGAGTCCGTCCAGCAGGGCCTGGGCATGCGGGGCGAGCTCCTCCAGCAGCCGGTTCGCGTCCTGGACGCCGAGGTAGGACAGCTCCTTGACGCCGGAGTCGATGACCCAGGTCAGCAGCTCCGGCACTGGCTGGAACCACATGTGCGGCCCCCGGTGGGAGAAGTGCGTGCCGGGGTGCCACCGCAGCCACGTCTCGCGGGGAACGTCGCTGGCGGACGTCCAGACCGGGTTCCAGGGCTCCAGGTGCTCGGGACTCTCGAAGAGGCGCAGCTCGCCGGTCCGGGTGTCCAGGAGGATCTGCTGGTAGTGGCCGACGGAGAACCTCGGGTAGCGGACCGAGACGGACGAGATCACCTCGGCCACCGGCGTGACGGCGACCCGCGGCGCCGCGTAGAGGGCCTGCTGGACCTGCGGAACGACAATCTCGATTGCCATCTGTAGATCACTCCTGACTTTCAGTCACGGTTGGGTGTGCGTCGGCGCCGAAGGCGGCGCAGCGGTTCGGTGTCGTGCGGGCTGGGTTCAGCGGGGCTCGCCACGGAGGGGGTGCTCGGTGTCGTTCTGCGAGGGGATCGGCGCGGTGAGTGTGTCGTCGACGGGCCCGAGGCACAGAAGCCGCTCGCCTCGCTCGCGGATGAAGCCGGTGCCCAGGCAGATGCACTCCGTGTCGTGGCCGGGCGTCGGAGCGCCGCGCCGGCAGTCCACCGGCTCTTCGTGCAGCGGCACCAGGTCTTCCTCCTGCCAGACCATGACCGCCATGACCTGTCCCAGCTTATGAACGGTTCAGGTGTCTCATGGGTGCTTCTGTCGCAGGGCGCCGATGTCGAGGGAGCATCAGCCGTGGTGGGTTGTCGGCACCGGGTGTCTCAGGTTTCGTTGTGAATCTGTGAGCCTTTCGATCATGTTCACTCGAACGAGTGATCTATCGGGTGGTTCCGCCACTGCGAGGCCCCGCGATCTCTAGGGTCGCGTTCGTCTTGTGCCAGCCGGAGGAAGCCGAGGGGACGATGGTTGACGGCCACGTGACCACTCACGACGACCACGGCAGCACGGACAGGATCCCGAAGCGCACCGTCCGCGACACCGGCCTGCCGGACGACAACGACTCCATCGGCCCGGCGACTATCCCGAGAGGGTGGAAGTTGACGCTGCACGCGGAGTCGAAGTCGGCTGCGGCGCGAGGTCATTTCCGTGGCGGTGGAGCGACCCTCGTACTCGTGGAGGAAGTGGTATGACCAGTCCGGATTCGTCACGTTTTGTGGCCATGAGCACCGCCGAGCAGAAGGCGGTGACGACAGCAGCCGCGAGCGCGCACGCCAACGTGGAGGCGACGTACAGCTACCTTCAAGGACTGCAGCGCACCTCACCGCGGTTCAAGGAGTGGTTCGGAACGCCGGACGCCACCAGTGCCAAGACAGTCTCGGGAGTTATCCTTCGACTGGCCGGCGGTGGTTCGGGCTTGTCGACGATCCCCGATTTCACCTTCCGTCGCGAGCCTGAAAACAAGATTCAGGACGGACAGGCTCGGATCGGTACCGTTTCTCCGGACACGTACGGCGAGGTGGGCCTCTACCCGTACTTCTTCACGCTCCCGCCGCTGCTGCAGGCGGGCGCGCTGGTGAGTCTCGCCACCCAGTTCACCAGCACGGGTGCCACCGCGACGTTGGCCTATGACGAAGGCGCCTGCAAGATGTTGGCCGCAAAGGATCCGAAGGAAGCCCTCCGCAACGCGGATTCTTACCGGCATTTCGTGATGAACTCGACCAACCTGAACTAAGAACTCCTGCCGGCAGTGGGCGGGGTAGCCGCTGGGTGCGGCTGGCCCGCCCACTGCCCGGGGCATCGACCCCTCCCTAGTTCGCGGGCTCAGTCGCCTGCCGCGTCGGTATGTCGGCACGATCGCTGCGGGGCCGCTGCCGTGCGGTCCGGTGGTTTTCGCCTGGGACGTCGTGGGCGTTGGCCTGTGGCTGCAGGCGGATCCGTCCGAGGTTCTCGTCAGCCGGGTGCGGGGATGGCGGCGAGTGCCGGGCGAGTGCGCCGGGTGCGGTCCTGCTTGAGGGCCTGGTTCTCGTGGTAGAGGTTGGCGGTCACGGTGGCCAGGGCGTCGAGTTTGTTCTGCAGCAGGGTGACGTTCTGCTTGGACTCTCGGAGCTGTCGGCGGAGTTCTGTGATCTCCTCGTCACGGCGGACTTCGCCGGGGGTCCGCAGGACGGGACGGGCGACGCGGGCGTCCCAGTCGGCGAGGACAGTGCCGGCGCGGTGGACGGTGGCGTGGCTGACGCCGGCCTCACGGGCCAGGTTCTCCTTCGTGAGGGCACCGTCGGTGCGCTCGGCCCGGCCGTCCAACAGCCGGTGCATGGCGGCACGGAGCTTGGCCTCGGTGGCGGGCGAGACGGGCATCAGGCACCTTCCTCGGTCGGGTCGAGCTGGTCGAAGTGGGCGGTGACCGCGCGGACGTCCGCGAGCCGGTTCTCGATCAGGACCCGGCGCGGGGCGGGGAGCTTGGTCGTCAACCGTTGGGTGAGGTCCTGCTCTTCGAGGCGCCAGATCGGGGCGTGCTTGATCGTCAGGACGGAGTTGCGGCACCGGGCCGGCTGGCAGGCGCCCAGCAGCGGCTGGTTGCCGCGCTGTTGTTCGGGCAGGGCGTTCTGGCACTCGGCGGTGGCCTGGTTCCACAGGCAGTGGTTGATCGTGCCCAGGTGCAGGTCGGCGAACTCGTCCCGCAGCAGGCTGACCTCCAGGCGCTGGTCTGCGGCGGTGGCCCGCAGGGCCTGACCGGCCTGGTCGAGTTGGGTGTTGACCTTGTCGAGTCCGGTGTGGAGGCGGTGGGCGCCGGGCCCGACCGCGACCGCCTGGCCGGTGCGGCGGGCGCGGAGCATGGCGGTGAGGCGTTCGGCGGCGGCGGTCTCCAGTTCGATGTTGAACTCCTTGGCCCACTGGGTGTCGGTCTGTCCGTAGGCTGCGGTGACGGCGTTGGCCAGGGCCCGGCGGGCCGCGTGCTTGAGCTGGAGGCCGTTGGCGATCTCACCGTCGGGTTCCTGCCGGGTGATGACCGACATGGTGCGGCGGAACATGTGCGGTCGCACGAGCGCCTCGGGGATGGGTTCCAGGCCGGTGCGGGCGGCGGTGGCGTTGACGGTCTTGATGAAGTGGTCGATGTCGTCGCGCGGGATGAAGCCCTTGGCGACGTCGTGCTTGCTGTCGTCGGCCGGCGGGACGAGGCTGGCGAAGACGTGGGTCTCGTGCCAGGACAGGCGTTCGGCCAAGGCGACGGCTTGGGCGACGGGTTCGATGATCCACCAGTGCTCGCGCGGGGCGTCCGCCCTGCCCTTGACCAGGGTGGAGGCGATGGCGGGTGCCCCGTAGTGCTGGGTGAGCGCGCCGCGGCGGATTTCCTGGACTACTGGCGGGAGGGGGTTATTCCGACCATGCACTATTCCTTCGATCGATCTCGGGTTCGGTGCGGCCGAGACGAGGACCTCGGCACCTCTCTGGAACGGAGGCGAGCAGTCAGCGGTCCAGAACCTCGCGCCAGACATCGCCGCCTTCGGCCCAGGTCCAGAGCCACTTCCGCAACGACGAGGTCGCGTAGGACAGGCCGTCGTGCGGGCTCTCGCCCCACTCGGGGACCCAGCCGTCGCAGTCGTAGAGCAGCACTGGGTTATCGACGGCAAGCAGCGAGACGTGCCAGCTCATCGTGCAGCCGCCGTCTGTCAGGAAGAACCAGGACGCCGGCACCCCGGCCGCGCGGTGCCGCTCATGGACGCTCACTGCGGACTTCCAGTTGCTCAGGTGCCCCGGCGCCCGGTTCCCCTCGCGCAGGCTGACGAGCCCGCCATCGGGCCCGAACCCTCCGTCCGCGACCTCGGTGTAGATGCGGCGGAGCACGTCGGGCAGGCGCCGACCGATTTTGCGCTCGACGGCCTCGACCTCGGCCATGGTGACGGGCGGGAACAGCAGCCCGCGTGGGGAGTCCGCGTAGTAGGAGGCGACTTCCTCGGCCGAGGATCTGAGCTGGACCGTCCCGTCGCTACCCGTCGACCGCAGATCCGGGTTGGGCCGGTCAAACCAGTCAGCTCCGTAGCGCTCCGCGATCCAGGCGCTTGGCACACTCGCCGTATCGAAGCGCCGACCCGGATCCCAGGCCCGGGTACGCAGCTTCTCGATCAACACGTCGTCGTCCGCCGGCTCTCCGGTGATCCCAGGGTGCTGAAGCGGTGAAGGGGACTCAGGCGAGGCGGCGGTCATGCACCGGGAGCATAGCCGCGGAGCGGCGGGCGGATCCCTCCGGCGTGAACGTGAAGCCGTCCGTGAACAGGGTGCCGCCGTCCCGGAAGGCCCAGAGGACGGGTTCGGCATGGACAGAGGCCGACGACGAGCTTGGACTCGGGGCGAAGGTGTTCCAGAGGTGGAAGCAGAGCAGGGCGTCGTCACGTCGGTCGGTCGCGTATGCCAGCGTCTTGGGGTAGTTGGGGTTGTTCCCCCCGAAGAGGACCGAGGGCGGACCGAACGCTGTGACGATGTCGCTGAGGAGGCGGTCCTTGCGGCACCAGGTCTCGCTGACACGACGGATCTCGTCGTGCTCAGCCGAGGTGAGGGCCCGGTCGAGTCGCAGCCATCCCTGACGGTGTGCGATCTCGGCGTAGACCGAGGCCACGGCGCCCTCGTGTGCATCACCCCACAGATATTGGAAGGCTCCGCTCACGCCGGTGGAGGAGGATCCTTGGCGGGTTTGCAGGTCCTTCAGTTCCTGCTGCCATGCCTGCTCGGAGGCGTCCGCGAACGCCACCGCGTCGAGGTAGAGCCTGATCGCCGTCTCGCCGCCGTACATTCCCGGACGACGCAGGGCGTCGTTCAAGTGCGTGATCAGATAATCGAGCACTTCTTGTACTGTGCGCTCATCGTTGCGGCCGGTCGCGTTGGTCATCGTCTGCCTTCCTGTTGGTCCTCGGCGCGTGCGGCGAGGTACTCGGCCCAGTCGCGTCGGGCATAGGCGACCCAGCGGATCGCGGTGTGGCGGTGCATGCCGGTCAGGTCGGCGAGGATGGGGCTGGGGAGATCGGCGGCGAGCGCGGCGAGGGCGGAGTTGCGGGCCGCGCGGACCGAGATTCCGTGGCGGTTGAGCTTCTGCGTCATGGCGTGGGTCGAGATGGGCTTCCCTGGGACCAGGCCCGGGAACAGCAGCCGGGGGCCCGGGGTGGCCTGGGCAAACAGGGATCGTGAGCCGGGCAGGGACTCTTCCGCCAGCTGGTGCAGCAGACCGGCCAGTCGCGGGGGCAACAGGACGGGGTGGCGGCCGAGCATCAGGTGGGTGTGCTTGCTGCCGCGCTGTAGATGGTCGGGCGTCAGATGGCAGAGCCGCTCTGCGGACGGACCGAAGAGCAGGGTGATCGCGCCGGCTGCTCGGACGTCCAAGGGCAGGGCATCGTCGGTGAGACATCGCTGGAGGAGGCTCCAGCGGTCGTCCTCATCGAGCAGGGCCTGCGGCTCCTGCTGCGGGATCGAGGGGACAGTGAGCTTGCGGGTGAGCCGGCGGCTCGCCGTCCAGCTCAGGAAGTAGCGGATCAAGTAGCGCCGTTGGCTCGCGCCGCCAGTGACCCAGCCATCGAGGTGCTCCTGGGTGAGGTCTTCGAGTGCCAGTTGCTGCTGGTCGAGCCAGGCCAGCAGTTCCAAGGCCACGCTGACGCGCCGTCTGAGATCGCGGTCGGCGGAGGCCGGGTAACGGCGGACGGCGGCGCGCTGGCGTGCGCGTCGGAGCAGGAACCAGTGCAGGAACGGGCGGGCGAGGTTCGCGTGGGCCGCCGGCTTGTCGGCCAGTTCGTGCTCCAGCCAACCGGGGATCCGTTCGAGGTCCTCGTTGCGGGCGCCCAAAACGCCTGTGTGCAACAGGAGTTGGCGGATATAGCGCTGGTTCCGGCTGGGTGGTAGCTCGTCGAGCAGCTCATGGCTGAGCGGACGGTCCTCGGTGACGAGGCGGGCGAGGAGCTTGCTGTTCGGACTCTCGCGGATCCACTGGATCGCCTGGAAGGGCGCCGGAGCGGCCGCCAGCGCCGTCGCGAGCGGTTGCAACTGCTCGGGGACCACGCCGTCGGCTCCGGCGAGCAGAAGGTCGACCCGCTCGGCGAGAACGCAGAACGCGCACCGACCCCGGCTGTGGGGGTTGCCGGCGCGGCCGCACTGGCGGCAGGTGTAGTCGGCGGCGAAGCCGACACAGGGTCCGCAGACGCCGATGCCGTCGGCGTCCCGCGCGATGAGCGGCTGGACCGTGCCACAGCGTGAGCACTCGGCCGGCGACCGGAGGACGGTGTTGTAGCAGGTCATGCAGACCGGCCCGATCGGCCATCGCGTGTTGACCGGCTTAGTCCGACCGCAGCGGGCGCATGGCTCGCCCTGTCGGTTGCGCCGGTAGCAGTTGCCGCAGACGGGCTGGCCCTGGAGCTTGCTGCTGCAGGGGCGGATCCGACCGCAGGCGGAACAGGTTACCTCGGGGCCGCGGTAGCAGCCGTCACACAGGTCGGGCTCATTGTCGTGCGCGTTGCGTGCGATGCGTTTGAGCTGCCCGCACCGGCCGCAGAGCCGTCGCGGTCGGCGGTGGCGGTTGTAGCAGAGGTGGCAGAGAGCGCCGTCGGCGTCGACCAGTGCCGCGACCGCGGTCTTGCCGCAGGTCACGCAGGTGTGAGTGGGGCGCTTCCAGCACCTGATGCACAGGCCCCGGCCGTCTTCTCGGCGGACCACCGGGTTCTGGAGTTCGCCGCACCCGGCGCACTCCTCCAGGCGGGCGGGGTCCTTGTGGTAGCAGGCCGAGCAAATGCCGCCCTCGGGGCGGCGGGCGGAGATCCGCATGCCCTCGCGGTGACAGCGCGCGCAGGTGGCGCGGCGGCTCTTGGCGTCGCAGGTCGCGCAGAGCCGTCCCTCGGGCCGCAGCTGCCGAAGGTCGGTCCGCACCGTGCCGCAGTGCGCGCAACCGGGGCGAACCACCGGATGGCCGCCCTCGTACAACACCTGGGTCAGCCGCAGCAGGAGCGGCGGACAGAGCGAACTCCCGGAGGTCAGGGCCGCGGGATGGCCTGCCAGGTGCTCGGCGAGCTCTTCCAGGAAACGAGCCGCCCCGCGCACGGGGATCGGCACCGCAACCACCAGCGCCGCCGCGGCCTCCTCGGAGCCGAGGCCGGGCAGAGCCGCAGTGAGGTGGGTGGTGACGGCGGAGGTGGCGGCATCCAGCCGTGCGGCCTGGGCGGCGAGGCGGGCGACGACCGATGGCGCGGTCGGCGAGGGCGCGGTCACAGGCCCTCCGGGCGCCGGATGGAGGTCCGGCGAACGGCCGGAAGCGGTCCGGGTGTCTCGCCGCCGGCGGTCTTGCGGACTTCCTGGTTGACGACCTGGACCTCGATCAGATCATTCGGCTGGCAGGCGAGGATGTCGCACAGAGCCGCCAAGACGTCCATCGACAGCCGCTGCGGGGGCTGGGTGACCAGCCGGAAGACCTGCTCGCGGGAGAGCGTGATGCCCCGCTCAGCCAGCAGCGGGACCAGGTCGGTGGTCTGGAACATCTCCCGGTCGGCCATGAGCTTGCGCAGGTTCCAGCGGTAGCCCATCTTCTTGATCACTTGGGGTCCTCCCAGATGCCGGGGTAGCGATGGGTCAACTTCCGCTGCAGCAGCCGGTTGCGGTACTCGTCCGAGACGCCGGTGTAGATGGCCGTGGTGCTGGCGTAGCCGTGTCCGGCCTGGTCCTGGACGAACCGCTCCGGGTAGTCGAACTCGACGAGATGCGTGATGTACGAGTGCCTCAGGCAGTGCAATTTCAGCTCTTCCGGCAGGTCAGCGGCCTTCCGTGCGGCGTCGAAGGCTTCGTTCGCCGACCGGCGGGACAGGCGCCCACTGCGTTCGGTGACCCAGATCGCCGGGTGCTTCCCAGCACCGAACCGGGGGCGGACCTCGGCGAGGTAGTGGTCCAGGACGTCGACGATCCAGTCCATCTCCGGGACCGTGAAGATGGTGCGGCGCTTGGGCGGGCTGCCCTTCGAGGACTTCCCGTACCGGACGAACATCGCCCCGTGGCGTCCGTACTGCGGTGCCTTCGGGTTCCGCCGCAGGTCGGCGACATCGAGCTGAACGCTCTCTCGGCGGCGCATGCCGTAGGCGTAGTAGCTCTTGAGCAGGGCGGAGTCCCGCATCGCAGCCAACGCGCCCTTGCGGCCGCGCTTGCGGATCTCCTCGACCCGGCCGTCGGCGGCGTCGAACAGGGCCTGGATCTCGTCATAGGTCAGCGGGCGACGGCTCGGGTCGCCCTCGTACTCGCTGACGTGGGTGACGGTGTTCCACTCGTGCAGGATCTGCACCGGCACCTGGCCGAAGCGCTCCTGGCAGACGTTCATCCAGCCGTAGCGCGCGTCCGTGATGTACTCGCAGAACAGGCGCAGGTGGTTCTGGTAGCCGCGGCCGCTCGACACGGTGAACGTCGGCGTCTTCGCACGCAGGTGGTCGATGAACGCCTCGACCTCGGCCGGCTGCCACTGCCACGGGTACTGGTTGGTGAACTCGGCGAACCGGCGGACCAACGACAGCCTCGGCTTGATGGTCGAGTCCCAGTTCAGGAAGCGGCTCCGCTGCTGCTTGGTCCACCCCTCCAGCATCGCCTCGAACACCGCCGGCTCGGGGTCCAGGTACGAAACCCCGTCCACGAGCATCAGCTGGGCTGCCCCCGCCAGATCAGCCGCTCTAGCCACTCCAACCTCCGTTGCGTTAGATGCAACATTGTTGGGATGGCGCGCGTCGAGCGCAAGAGCCGCTGGCCGATCGGTTGCCCCTCACCCGGTGACCGCGAAGGCACCCCCTCCCACCTGCGGTTATGCGTGTTGACCGCCCCGTCGAGTGTTGCATCAAACGCAATTCCGCCCCTTTTTCGGAGTCGCGCATGGCCGACAGCGCTGTGATGAAGACGTAGCAGGCCGCCCGGATCATCCGCAGCTCGTCCAGCCCGCGGCTGTCGCCGGTGCGGCGGAGCGGATCGCGGACGGCTTGGCGGATCCGTTCCTTGCGCGGCTCTACCGCCGGGTGGTTCGTCTCGAAGGCCGCGGGGTAGCGGCGCCCGAAGACCTGCCTGGTGAAGAGCCTCCACACGGGCTCGCCGTCGGGCACCCCTTGGTCGCCGGGTTCGAGCCGGATGTGCACGGGGATCAGGTTTTCCGGGTTCCGCAGCCACAGGTCGATCCGCTCGTCGATCTCCCGCTGGAACGCTTCCCTGCTGCCCCGTCGCGTGTCGGTGGCGCGGGTGTGCTGGACGCCGAGGAGTTCGCCGGCGCCGCCGTTGGGGTCGACCGCGGCGGCGCGGCCCTGGTCGATGAGGGCCTGGACCTTGGCCCGGCGGGCCAGGGCCCGCTCACGGCCGGTGCCCGCGAGGGAGAAGATGCTTGGGTTGTGGCCGGTGACGGCGAGGCTGATGGTCGACCAGGCCGGTGTTCCGGCCGGGCGGCCCGAGCGAGGCCGGTCCGAGACCGGGATGACGCGTGCGGGGTCGGCCAGCCAGGCGTCCAGGATGGCGTCCATAGCCGGGCCGGGCCGGTACCCGGTCGGAAGCGGGGCCGGGGCCGCCTCTCGGGCGGCTTGCTCCTCGCGCCGGTCGAGGATCTGCGGACCGATCCGGTCCACCCAGGCCCAGGCCGCTTTCAGCAGGGGCCACCAGGTGGCGGGCGGGATCGCCTTGGTCGACAGGGTCCGGGAACTGCTGGCCTCGGCGATCTGACGGCCGGACAGGCCCGGCCACGGATCGGCCAGGGGCCCGGCGGCGGTCAGGACCGGGGCCAAGTGGACGAGGTGGCGCACGGTGTCGACGTAGGTCATGACGGTCTTCGGCTTGTTCTCCGATGCCCGGTCGTCGATGAACGCCTGCCAGTCCTCGGGGCTCCAGGTGGCGAGGGTGGCGGGCAAGCCGTTGTCGTCGGCCCAGCGGGCCAGGACACCGATCCGCGCGCAGTCGCCGATCACCGTCGACGGAGACCACCTGCCGATCTTGAGGAAGAGACCGGCGTCGCGAAGGGCCTTGTGGCTGGGGTTGGACATGGCGAAGGCCAGTTCACGGGCGGTGAGGTTCCACAGCGGATCGACCGGAAAGTAGTACTTCCAGTGGGCGGGCGGCCTGTTCGCGGGCCGCTGGAGGCAGTCGGCCGGCCAGGCGTCGGTGCGAGCGAACACCGGGCTTGGGGTGTCGGGAAGGCGGCCGGGCATCGCGTCGAAGACGGGCTCGTCGTCGCGGAAGGTCAGCGACCGCAAAGGGCCGGCGGAGGCGGGGGCGGTGGTCATCGGTCGTACTCCGTTCGCATCCCCAGGGGAAGGTCGAGGTCCACATGGCCGGCGGCGATCTGCTCGCGGGCCGCGGGCAGGCGCTCCTCGCACTGCTCGAACAGCTCGGCCAGGGCGGCGGCCTTGCCTCCCCAGTGCTGCTGCCACACGGGCGGGGCGAGGCGCTCGCGCATGCGTTCCACGTGGTCGGCGAACAGCAGCAAGCGGGGCAGCTGCGAGACGAACACCACGGCGTTCGGGCAGACCATGCACATCGCCGGGGCGACGTGGCACGGCTTGCCCGGCCCGGTGTGGGGTGAGTTCATCGGCTCCTTGCAGTTCGTCAGCCCCATGTCGAGCTCGCCCTCCAGCAGGGCCTTGCCCTGGTCCGCGGTGATGCCCAGCGCCTCGATGCCCGCGGGCTCGCCCAGCTGACGTTCGGCGTCGGGAAGGACGAGGACCGGCTTGCCGACGAGGCGGTCGAACACCTTGCGCTGGGCGTTGTTGACCGCGCGGGCCGCCAGGGTGTGAGCGGTGGTGCCGTGCGCGTAGTGGCCGGCGAACACCTGGATGTGGTGGTCGTCTCCGGCCAGGTCCGACAGGGTTCCGCCGAGCGCTGCCACGCGCGTGGTCTTCGCGGTCTTGCGCAGGCGCCGGGTGTCGTGGGGCCGACTGATCTCCAGCTCCTCGTGGCCGCTGATCCAGTTCGTGAAGCGGCGTCCCTCGTAGTTGAAGGCGGCGAAGCGGGCCAGCAGGTGGCCCTGCTGGCCGAGTTCGGTCGCGGTGAACAGCCACGGCTCGCAGTTGAACACCTCCCGGGTCAGCTCGTTCACGGCAACCAGGCGCCGCATCAGGCCGGGGACGTCCCACCGCCCGCCGCCTTCGAAGCGCACCTCCCCCGACTTCCCCTGAGGGTCGGTGGGATGGAAGTCGGCCCGGATCCGTCCGGCCCGGTTCTTGGTCTGGACGATCCTGACGCCCTGCGGGCCGAACTCGATCTCCGGCAGGCGAAGGCGGTGCAGTTCCTCGGGGGTGCAGTCGGTCATCGCCAGCAGCAGCAGGACCCGGAAGGGCTGGAGGTCGCTCTCGCTGGGGAACAGCATCCGGCTCACGCCGGAGGCCAGCCCTGCCAGCCCGGCACCGCGCCCGCTCGCCGCGAGCCGCAGGTCGCACAGTTCCTGCGGCCAGAACCTGGCGTGGGCCGGCAGGTTGTCCCGCAGGGCGGCCGTGGTCAGGATGCCGTGCCGGGCCGCCCACAGCAGGTTCGCCGGCGTCCGCCAGCCGGCCTCGCGGGGGTCCTGCCCGGCGGTCAGGAGGTCCCGCCCGGCGGCCAGGCGCTTCTCCAGCGCCCTGATGTCCTCCATCGCCGATCCCTTGAGGGCCAGGCGCTCGCGGTTGGAGAACTCGTCGAGGACCTGGCCGGTGTTCTTGCGGAGCACGCTGGTGCCGCGAGCGCGGTCCTGCAGCTTGTCCGGGATGCTCGGGTCGCGCCGAGCCGCGTGGTCGATCAGGTTGAGCAGGGCGCTGGCCAGCGCGTACGGCATCGTCGACTGGCGGGAGTACCGGGTCGGCAGGTGCTGTTCCCAGGCGAAGACCACCTCCGTCAGGTCGACGTGCCCGCTCTCCAACCGCACCCCTGCCGGATCGTGTCCCAGCCGGGCCAGGTGCGGGCCGGCGAAGTCGCAGAAGCTGACGACCGCTCCGCGCTGGTGGCTGCCCGCGGCCAGGGCGCTCTTCGCGGCGTAGTCGAGCCAGGCGTCGGCCAGCTGCGCGGCCAGCGCCGGGCACTGGAACGCGCCGGGGTCGATTCGCGCCTCCACCACGCGGGTGCGCTTGACCTCCTTCCTGGAGCGGATCCCGATCGCGTCGACCACCACCGGCTGCACCTCAGACCGGGCGTTGGCACGCGGACGGCGCTCTCCACGGCGGGGCATCAGGCCACCGCCTTGCGGGCCTCGCGGGCGGCGTACTCGGCGAACGTCGTGTCCTGGTCGTTCCACGCCTTGACGGCCTGGGCGACCAGCAGGTTCGTCCGGCGGATGTAGCGCAGGTACCGCATCGTCGACTCCGGACGCAGATGTCCGAGCAGCTGCTGCACGCGCAGGAAGGCGTTGCCGGCCAGGTGCTCGCCCAGGTGGGCGGGGCTCCGGCCGCCGTCGCGGATCTCCTTCGCCGCCCGCTCCAGCACGAGCTGGGTCAGCAGTTCGAGCATGAAGATCGCGAAGGTGTGCCTCAGGTCGTGGATCCGGATGTTGCGTGGCATCTCCAGCTCCAGGCCGAACTCCTCGACCACCGCCTCGCACCGGGCCTGGGCAGCGTCGAAGACCTGGTCCCAGCGCTGGCGGCTGAGCATCCGGCCGTGCCGGCCGACGAACAGCGCCATCGGCTCCAGCCCCTGGCCGGTCTCCCTCACCGTGATCCGCCGCAGCGGCGCGTCCATCAGCTTGATCGTGAACGTGCGCCGCCGTCCGTGCAGTACCCCGCTCAGCTTCATCTGCCGCAGGTCGATGTCGTCGACGACGAACAGCTCCTCACGCCGGAGCGCGAGCGTCCTGGCCGCCCGCCGCACGACCTGGGCCCGCTCGATGCGGCGGTAGAGGTCGATCTCGCGCAGCGTCGCGTCCTGGATCTCCACGGTACGCGGCAGCTTGTACTTGGCGATCGCCTCCAGCTCCACCAGCCGGGCCGAGCCGTCCCGGCGGGGCGGGCCGACCTCGATATCCAGCAGGCTGCTGAACTCCCGCAAGCGCATCCCGGTGTTGATCGCCAGGTCCGCCGCGCAGCTGTTGCGCAGCGGGGCGGTGCCGCGGAACGCCGGATCCACTCGGCCATCGGGCAGCAGGCCGCGCAGGCCGACGTCCTTGAACACGCGCCACTGGTCGAAGGTCAGGTGGCGTACGTCGAGCTGGGACACGGCGCCCCAAGCCAGCACGTCCCGGCCGTTCTTCCGCCGGTGGTAGGGCCGGTGCTCCAGGGCCCCCGAGTCCACCGCCCAGCCGTAGAAGTTGTTGATCGCCACCCGCCGGCGCCGCCACGTCGCGGGGCTGACCGGCTCGTCCTGGTACTGGGTGCGGTCGTCGCGGAAGGCGATCAGGTCATCCTCGGTCGCGGACAGCAGGTCCGCCGGAATCTCCAGGCCGGCCAGGAAGTCCGCCACGTCGAGCAGGTCGTAGGTGTAGTCCCGCAGCGACGACGCCCCCAAGGTCTTCGCCTCTGAGCGGAAGAACGACGAGAGCGGCTCGGCCGGCCGCATCGCCTCATCGAGGAAGAACGGCGTCCCGTCAGGCAGTGCACCCGATCGAGTGACATAGGCCACGGCGTCCAGATCGACGCCGGGTATCGGCTCCCAGTACCTGCGGACCCGGTCGCTTGAAGTGAAGAAGTGATCCATTGCAGCATTCGGTGAGACAAATAGGACACACGAACGCTAACGGGACTCCAGCCCACCCATAGGCCCAGCTCAGGGGCTTGTGAGACATGTACCAGATGTAGACCTAACCGGAGCCGAGGCAGCCGCCGGGGCATTCGAATCGGTGGGGGCCGTTGCGGAGCCAGTCGGCGTAGGCGCCCCGCAGCCACGCGCGGACTTCGAAGTGGTCGAGCAGGGGCAGGTTCAGCAGCCTGCGCAGCTGGTTGGCGAGGTGGGCGCATTCGGTGGGGCTGTGGATGTCGGCTGCGCACTGGAGGGACACGATGTCGAGGACGACCGCCTCCAGGAGCAGTTCCTCGGTCCGGTTCGCGCGCTTGCGCTCGGGGTCGACGATGCCGGGGTGGCGGCGGTCGGCTTGGTCGTCGAGCATCCGCTGGTGGTACATGAGGCGGGCGTCGCGGAGCAGGCGCGGCACGGAGGGGTTGTCCGGGTAGGCGTCGCGGACGGCGGCGAGGGCCAGGGCGTCGGCCAGGAGGTCTTCCTCGGGGCGGTAGCGGATGCGTCGGTCGCCGGTGACGACGTCGAAGGCGGCGCTGCACGCGGCCATCGCGGCGACGGTGGCGGCGATCGTCCCGGGGTCGTCGGTGGTGTCGACGGGCAGGGTGACGTAGGACTCGGTGGAGGCGGTCACGGGCGTGGCCCTTCGGTGTCGGGGTGGTGTTCGCGGGCGCCGGCCGGGCGGCCCGGCTTCGGGTGCGGCAGTGAACCGCGCATTCCTTGACGGACCTCTTGATGCCGACCACCCATCAAGGTCACGAAGTGGTAACAGACTGGTTCCCCGGGGGGGGGGGGGGGGGGCGCGGGGGCGCCCCCCCCCCCGCGCGGGAGCCGCGCGCGGGGGGGCGGCCGCCCGCGCGAGTGGG
>NZ_JBHYGR010000007.1:44333-60108 GCF_042738155.1 Kitasatospora sp. NPDC059088
CTCTCGATCTGCCTACACTCTCAGCCACCCACAAAAATGAGTATCATGCTCGGTCCGCGCGGGGGCCCCCCGCCCCCCCCCCCCCCCCCCCCCCCCCCCCCCCCCCCGGCCATCAAGGTGTGCACCTTGATGGGCGCCCCACCGCTGGTCAGGTGCCGTGGCAGGTGTCGCACAGGGCCTCGTCGCCGAACCAGCCCGCCGCGACGTCGAGCAGGTCGGCGGCACTGCGGACATTGACCCAGGCCGGGCCCGAGCAGCCCGTCTCGCACACCGCGATCGTCTGGAACCCGTCCTGGCCCGCGTCGCCGCCGCCCCGGTACCGCAGCTCCATCGACTCCGTCCCGGCGGCCAGCCGACCGTGCACCGCGCCGCCGCTGCCGGGCCCGTCCCACGTGATCAGCGCGGCCAGGCCGGCGCCGAACACCGCGCGGGCCTCGCGCGCCAGGGCCTCGACCCCGGCGTCCCGTTCGGCCCGGCGGCGCAGCAGGGTGGTCAGCAGCGGCAGCGAGCTGACGGGGAGGACGTACTCGATCCCCTCCGCCGACAGGCCGGGCAGGCTCCTGGCGATCTGCTCGAACTGCTCGCGGACGACATCGTCCGGAACCCGCAGCGCGCCGTCCCGCAGCGCGTTGCGCGCCAACGCCACCGGCAAGGCGGTGTCGGCCACGATCGCCGCCACCGGCACGCCGCACTCCCCCGCAAGGCGCACCAGCTCGGCACGATCGGCTGCGGTCGCGCTCGTCGCGTCAACGACGGTGCTGCGCCGCAGGACCATCCGCCGCTCCAGCACCAGGTGCAGGAGTGCCCAGGCGTCGCCGTTCACGCTCTGGTCGGCCCGGCTGCCGGTGAGCAGGCCCCTCAGCACGTCGGCGCTGAGCACGTCGTCGCGGGCGAAGGCCCGGACCAGAGTGGACTTGCCCGACCCCGAGCAGCCGATGGTCAGGACCAGGACCGGATCGGGCAGGCCGAACTCGGCAAGGGTCCGCGCCGTGGCCGTCGCCGCGGGGCTCACCGCTGCGCCTGCGTACGGGCGGCCGGGGCGGGGCGGGTGGTGGCGTAGGCGCGCGGGTAGTCGGTGCCCTCCAGCGGCAGGCCGGCGGCGGCTACCGCCAGCGCGAGTTCCAGCACGTCGGCGACGGCCCCGGGCTTGAGGCCCTGGACGAGGTGGCCGTCGAGGTCGGTGCTCGCGGTGGCGAGGCCGCTGGTCGCCTCCGCCAGGTACTGGTAGGCATCGAACAGCTCGGCGCCGTCCAGCAGCGGCTCGGGGAGGTGCCGGGGAACGCGAGTGCGGCCGCGGTTGTAGTGGGGCAGCGGGTCGGCGACGGGCAGCTGGACCAGCCCGTCGGGGTCGAGTTCGCTGCGGCCGTCGGAGTAGACCGGCTCGTCCAGCCGGTGCTCGTCCTGCCAGGCCACCAGCGCCTCGGGGTCCAGCTCCTGGGGCTCGGCCAGGCCGCCGTACCAGTCCCGGGTGATGCCGACGGCGGCCAGGTCGGCGTCGCTGAGCTCGCGGACGATGTGCTCGGTGGCGGCGGTGACGATGTACGCCTCGGGCTGGGGCACATGGTCGAAGGCGTCGTTCAGCTGACGCATGAGCAGAACGAACATCCGCTGCCACGCGGGAGGCATGGATTGGAGGAGGGAGCGGTTCAGGACGAGGTGGCCGGCGTACGAGAGGCCGAAGTAGGTGTGCACGTCGTCCCCGTGCGCCTCAGGGGCGGCGGCGGGGCGGGTGATGGGGTTCACGGCGGTGGTCCTCCGTTCGTCAGTGGGCGCTCGGGCCCGGGTCGGTACTGGTCGAGAGGCGGCGGGGCTCGGCACCCCTGCGGCTGGCCGGCGGCCACAGCAGCTGGTCCAGGTGCAGGAGCGCGCGGTAGTCGGCGGCGCTCTGATCGGGGTCGAGGCGGTCGTGCGGCGGCGCCCAGGCCAGGGAGCGGCGCAGCAGGGAGTCGGCAAGGTTGAGCCCGGTGCCGGCGTAGTCGAGTTCGGCGGTGCTGTCGTGGATCGGGTCGTGCGGCAAAGGGGGTCTCCAGGCGGGTGTGTCGCTGTCGCCTGAGCCGCCCGGCCAGGGCGTGCCCGGCGGTGCGGGGCCGGGCCCGGATGGACTGCCGGGCCCGGCGGTGGGGGGCTGGTGGGTGGTTGGCTCAGAACGGGTGGTCGTCCGCGGCCGGGTAGGACGGCCCCTCGTCGTCGGCGATGTCGTCCCAGAAGGGGGGCCGGCCCGGCGCCTGGTTGCGCTGGCAGAGGTGTCGGTAGCCGTGTTCGTAGGAGAACCCGGTGCCGTCGCACTCGGCGCAGTCCTCGGGGTGGGGCTCCTGATCCTGGCCGGCCGAGCAGTCGACGTGCTCCTGGTGGACCGGTACGAAGATCCCGTCGCCCTGGTCGTCCCATGTCATCGTCACCAGGTGCACCCCGGTCCCGTCGCAGCCCCCGGGGCAGTCCGGCCGGTGCGGTTCGTCCGGTGGCGGCGGGTACCTGTCCTGGGCGGGCTCGGTGGGCGTGCTGATTGCGGTCATCGGGTTCTCCACGGGTCTGGTGCGGCAGGCTGTCGCCGGTCGCGCCTGAGCGGGGGCGGGGCTGGCGGGTGTTCACCCGGACTCGGGGCCGGCCTTGGGCGCCCGGGGGTTCGGCGGCGGCTCGTCGAGGTTGATGTGCAGAGGAAAGGCGTTGCGGGCCACGGCGCCCCGCAGCGCGTCGAGGAGCTGTTCGTCGCCGACGTCGTGGGCAACGTCCACGAGGGTGCCCATCTCGGCGGGACCGAGTTCGACCTGCACGCGCGCACCCGCGGCGGCGCGGTGGCGCAGCGTCTTGAGCAGGACCGGCTTGGGCGCGTAGGCCGGGATGGGCGTGCCGTCCGGCTCGCAGATCTTGCCGATGATGCCGTAGTCGCCGCCGTTCGCCGCCGCGATCGCCAGCCAGCGGGAGGCCGTGCAGTGGAACACACCCTCCGGCCGGTACGTGCCGTCGGCACGGTAGGTGACGGTGTGGGCGAGGGCGTCGTTCTCACGGCGCCGCGCGCGGCGGCGGCGGCGCCAGCTGCGGAACAACTCCACCGGGAGCGTCTTGCCCAGGGGGCGGGACTGCTGGGTCTGTTCGGGCACGGAGTCCTCTCCATCAGGAGCGTCGAGCCGCCGAGGGGCGGCGGGGCAGGCGGTCGGGGGTGGCGTGCCACCGTCCGGTCGCGCTAAGGCCGGAGGGTGCGTACGGCGCGCGAGGCGCCAGGGGTGTCACTCGACGGTCCAGCCACCGGCTGCGGCGGCGTCGGCGGCGTCGTACGCAAGCTCAACGGCCAGGTGTTGCCAGTCGGTGGGGCTGATCCGGCCGGCGGCCTCGTTGAGGGCGTCCCGGATCTCCTCCGCCTGGGCCCGGGTGAAGGTCAGGGCTCCGTGGAAATTGCCGTCGAGGGCCGTGAGGAACGTCTGGATCGTGGCGGAGCCACCGATGTCCGCGAGCCGCAACTGCTCGGCGAGGTTCTGGGTGGTCAGGCAACTGGCGTGTCCGACGTGGTCGCCCCAGTAGATGCCCATAGTCGTCGTCCCTTCTGGTGGAGCGGGAGGTGTTCCCGCCCCAGTTCGGTCGGTGGCGTGGCGGTCCGGCCGTCCGCCGTCGGCCGGACCGCGTTGCGCGGCTGCTGCCCAGCTGGCGGGGTCAGTGGGCGGCGGACGAGCCAGAGGGCGTCCCGGTCGCCGGAACCAGTCGGCGGTCGGTGATCAGGAGGCGATCGCCGAACGCCGGGGTGCGGTCGTCACCCCAGAAGGGGTGCAGCACCGGCACGCCGCCCTGCCACCGGTCGTCGTAGCGCCAAGTGATGCTGCCCGTCGGCTCGCCGTCCAGGAGGAAGGCGGCTTCGAGGTCGAACTCGCGGCCGGTGCCGGGGTCGGTCCACCGGGTGGAGCCGATCTCGGTCTCCGGGACCTGGCGGCCGTTCTCGTCGACCCTGCGGGCCAACCAGGAGACGGTGGCCAGCGCGCCGGGGTGGTCCCAGGTGTTCGGGAACGGCTTGCCGGGGTAGCCGACGCCGACATGGACGGCGAGGTCGCGCAGCGCCTCGCGGCCGCGCAGCTCGGCGAGCACCAGCTGCGCCCGGCCCGACTCGACGGGCATGGTGCATGGGTCCTGGGCGGTGCCGGCGCCGCCCGTGTTGGCGGCCCAGCCGCGCAGCTCGGCGTAGACGCGGCCGTCCGGGTTCGGGGCGTTCTCGGTGATCTGCCAGTCGGCGAGGATCAGCGTCCGGCCGCCGGTGAAGGTCAGGATGGCGCGTTCGGCCTGGGCGATCTGGTGGTCGTCCCGGTTCCAGGACTGCATCTGCTGGTCTCCTCGTAGGTGGTGAGCTTCGGTGTCTGCGTTCGGCGGGGCGCCGTGCCGTATCGAGAGCGGAGTCGACGGCCAGGCCGGTCGGAGTCGGTCCGGGTGGCCGCGCCGCTCGCCGCGCTGCGCCCTTGTCCGGCCTGGCGGGCTGGGAGGCGGGTGCTGCGCGGCGGGCAGCGTGATCACCCGGCGCCGGTCAGGGCCGGGAGACGGATCGGCTGACGGTGTCGGCGGCGTACAGCACCGCGGCGGTCAGACCGGCGAGCTGCTCGACGATGGCGTGGGCCTCGGGCGAGATGTGGTCAGGGTTCACCGGGTTGGTGAGGGCGCCGAGCGCGATGGCACGCAGGTTCAGCGGCTCGGGCTTGGGCGCGGGCACGCCGCAGCACCGGGCCTCGGCCACGTCGCCGATGCCGGAGAGGGCCCTGCCGACGCGGGGAGCACCGGAGGGGCGGTCCTCGGCGCCCCGCACGGCGACGGCCACGTGGCCCGAGGTGGTGTCCCAGGTCGCGGACACCTCGTACAGGCCTTCGTCGTAGTCGGGCTCCAGGAGCAGGGCGGGCTTGAGGACCAGGCCCTGGCTGACCTGGGCCTGGCGGATCGGCGTGATCCCGAGCCTGTGGAGGTGATCGTTGATGGCGTCGACCTGCCACTTCACCGTCTGGTAGGTGCTGGTCTGCTCGTCCTGGAGCCGTGCCCGGTAGGTCTCCTCGGCGAGGCCGTACCAGTCGGGCAGCTTGGTGGTGGTGTCCTGCATGGTCGTCAGTCCCTTCGGTTGGTGGTGCGGGTGGGTGCCGGCCGGGTCTGGCCGGGTGCGGGTGTTGCGTCAGACCGTGCTCGGGCCGGTGGCGTACGCGGCGGCGGCCGCCAGTCGGCGCTCCAGGTCGTCACCGGCCTGCGCGGCCTCCAGCAGCAGCTCGTGCAGGCGCAGTTCGTCGGCCCGGGTGAGGTCCAGGTGCGCCCGTGCGGCTTCGGCGAGGGCGTAGAGGTGCGCGGTGGTGTCGGCCGCCGTGGTGACGGCCTCGACCAGGCCGGGCTGGAAGGCGACGGGGCGCTGGAGCCTCCAGTGCCCGGCGTCGGCCAGGGAGGCCCGACGGTTGCGGGCCTTGGCCCGGCGGGCCTCCAGGGCCTCTGCCAGCGCAGCCGGGGAGGAGTGGGCCGGGCGCAGGTTGAACAGGCCGGGCAGGTCGAGCAGGTCCAGCAGGCGGCGGCGCGCAGCAGGGTGTGCCGGTCAGATCAGGGAGAGCTGAATGTTGCCGGTTAGTCCTGGGGGACGTCGGCCAGCGCCTGGTGGCCGGGCACGGTGCGGGCGCCTCGGAGGAGGGTGACGGTGCCGGCGAGGCAGTGGTCGCGCAGCCCGTACGGCCACGTGCTCAGGCGCAGGTCGGCGACGGCGATGACGGTCTCGACGGCGGCGGGGCGGCCGGTGGTGACCAGGCGGTACAACTGCTCGGCGGTGGTCTCGCGGCGCAGGAGGTGTTCGGCCTCGTCGATGAGCAGGCGGACGCGGGGTTCGGCCTGGGTGGGCTGGTGGGCGCGCTGGCGGGCGTCGCGCAGACGGGCGTTGCGCTGGTCGACGATGGTGAGGGCGTGGTCGAGCATCTGCTCGGCACCGTCGGGGGTGGCGCGGCGGTCGGCGGCGGCCAGTTCGCTGCGGGGGGTGATGGCCCAGGTGGTGGTCGCGGGGCCGGTGGCGGGCTGGGTGATCAGCTCCTGGAGGTGGCGGGACTTGCCGGAGCCGGTGGGGCCGACGATCAGGTGCGTGGACATGCGGTGGTTCCTCTCGGTGGGCGTGGTGACCGCCGGGGCGGTCGGGTTGGTGCGGGAAGCGGTCCGCCCGCCCAGCCAGGGGTCGCGGGGCGGGCGGCGGACGCGGTGTGGGGTGGGTGGGCCGGCCAGGGTCAGAGGCTTTCGGCGGGCTCCGGCAGGCTGTCCTGGTCGGCGTTCTGGAGCAGCGGCAGGCCGTACTCGGCGGCGCTGCGGCGCACCTGGGTCTTGTCGTCGGCGAGGTCGGAGCAGGCGTTGTTCTTCTGCTCGGCGGCGGCCTGCTCGGCCAGGCGCTTCGTCTCTTCCTTCGCGGCCTCGACCAGGTGGGCCGGGCCGTCGCCGTCGCGGGTCAGGTACGCGGCGCCGGCGGCCACGTACGAGGTGGCCTCCAGATGGGCGACGGGGAGGGCCTGGCGGTGGGTGGCGAGTTCGGCGAGAGCGGTTGTCAGGCCGGATCCGGAGGAGTCGGTGATCAGGTGGTTGGTCATGTCGGGACTGCCTTTCCGCAGGGTGGGGGCCCCGTCCGCGCCTGCTGGCCTGAGGCTCGGGACGGGGACGGGGCCCGGGGTGGTATGGCGGTGTTCGGTTGGGTGGCGCAACAGAGCGCTGGCTAGGCCGGGACGAGGTTGTTCTCCGCGTCAGCGTTCTTCGGCAGAGGCAGGCCGTACTCGCCCTTCTCGTCCGGGTTGCGGACGACAGCACCGGACTTGACGAGCTCGGTGAGGCGGTTGGCGACGGTCTTGCCGGCGACCTGGGCCATGGAGGTGATGGTGTCGATGTGGAGGTAGCCGACCTCCAGGTGCATCGGGTCGCGGTAGCTGGCCAGTACGGCGAGGATCTTCTCCTCGGCTGTGGGCTCGCGGGTGGCGGCGTAGGTGACGGAGGCGGGCTGCCATCCGCCGCTGCCGTCTTCGTCGTCGCCTTCGCTGTCCGCGCCGTCGATCGAGGCGGCGGCGATCTCGAAGCGGTCGTCCCAGTCCGGGAAGTCGAGCGGGACCGCGATCTGCTCGGGATCGAACAGGCCGGCCGCCGACTCCAGGATCCACAGGCGCGTCAGCTCCGCCCGCTCGTCCGGGCCGACGATGTACCCGAGGCCGAAGGTGCGGCGGGGGTCGTCGGCGGGGACGGACGGGTCGTAGATGAGCGAGTCGTTGGTGCTGCGCCAGAACGCGGGGATCTTCGACGGGTCGGCGCCGTCGAACGCGTCGGGCAGGTCGACGCGGTGCTTCTGGGCGCTGTCGCTGCGCAGGAGGATCAGCGCCCCGCCGTGGAAGACGTTGTCGCGGATCGCCGTGTCCCCGCCCATCTTGTCCAGGTTGAGGATCTGACCGCACAGGACCAGGGAGATGCCGAGGGAGCGGCCCTGTTCGGCGATCGCCGCGACGATCCTGGCCGCCTCCGCCCGGTAGGGGCTCTTGTCCCCGAGGAGCTGCGCGTACTCGTCCAGGATCACCGCGATGTAGGGGCGGTCGCGGGTGGGCTTGAAGTTCTTCGCCCGCAGGCGCTGGCTCTCCCGGATCCGGTGCCGCAGGATCGCGTAGGCCACGCGCAGCGCGCCCATGGCCTCGTCGAGGCCGCAGCCGGCGTACGCGGCCATGTCCTCGACGTCGGGATTGCTGCTGCCCTTGGGGTCCGCGTAGATGATCGCGACGCCGTTGACGTGGTAGCTGAGGGCGATGAGCTGCAGTGCGCCGCCCTTGCCGGAGCCGGTGACGCCGGCGACCAGGACGTGGCGGGCGCCTCCGGCCGGGTCGTAGAGCTGGACCCGGGCGGGGCGCCCGGACACGCCGCTGCCCAGTTCCACGTAGCCGTTGTCGTTGGCCATCAGCGTCTTGGGGCCGGGCAGGGGCTTGCCCTCCTCCAGCGGCGAGCGGTCCATGACGCGCAGGATCGCCCTGCGGGGGTCGTCGGTGGGTTCGACGCTGACGAGCAGGGTGGTCTTGCGCAGGGCTCCGGCGATACGGACGGGGTCCGGCATCGAGATCGCGTCGGTGTCCTCGTCCGCGACGATCCAGGCGGCTTCGCCGCCGGTCCCGGGGTCGGGGATGACTCCTTCCAGGTGGGTTCCGGGCATGCAGCCGCCGCTGTGGGCGACGTGCTTGAGCCAGCGGGCCTCCAGCTCGCCGTGGCGGTCCTCCTCCTCGCTGGGGGCGGTCAGGCGCACGAGGATCCGCTTGGAGCTGGCGTGCGGGCCCTCGGTGATGGAGATCCATTGGGCGGGGACGTGGTAGACGCCGGAGACGGTGTCGGCCGTCACCGTCACCGGGCGGCCCGGCGGGGCCTGGACGACACCCTCCCAGGCGGTGTCGCCCAGCCCGGTCAGGACCAGGTGCTGCCCGGTGTGGGTGCCGTACTCGCCGGAGACGTGGGCGTCCCACAGCTGGAGGATCTTGTCGACCGCGGCGTCCCGGGCGGGCCTGGGCGGCTGCGGGTCCTGCGGCTTGGCCGCGTTGCCCTTACGGCGCCGACTGCTGCCCAGGACCGCGCGCAGGGAGTAGCCGACGAAGCCGACGCTGCTCCACCAGGCGGTGGAGACCAGGCCGGCCAGCGAAGGCATCGTCATGAAGCCCGCCACCAGGGCGTCGATGCCGGTGGGGCCCTGCAGGGTGGCGGTGGCGGCGGCGGTCACGGTGGCGACCGAGGAGACGAGGAGCGGGACGCGGTGGGCGCGCAGGATGTCGCCGCCGGGTACGGCGTCCAGTACGGCCTCGGGCAGGCGCCCGGCCGCGTTCAGGCCGGCCACCAGGGCGGGCGCGGCCAGGAACGTCATCATCGTGTCGGCCGCCTGCGGGTCCAGGAACGGCATGGTGGCGGCGGCGGCGATCGGTGCGGCCACCTGCGCGAGGGCGAAGCGCCGCTCGGTGGCCGGATCGAGCTCGGCCCGGGCCGGCGCGGTGTCGTCGGTGGTCATCGTCTACTCCTGCCGGTACCAGTCGCGGTCGGCCATCTCGACCGGGGACCGGTCGCGGGCCTGCTGGATGCCGTCGTGATCGGAACGGGCCTGCTCGTCGGTGGCGGCCGCGGCCTGGGCGGTGGTCTCGGTGGCGGCGGCGAGCGCGATCGCGGCCTGGGACAGGCCGGCCATGGCCCGGGCCACCTCACGCGTCTCGGCGACGGTGGCCTGGTCCACCTTCATGGCCGCGATCTGCTCCGCGGTCCGCCCCGTCGCCCTGGCCTCGTCGTCCTGCACCCGTGCCAGGCCGCGGAAGGCGTTGAGGTCGCTGCGCAGCGAGCGGGCCAGTGTCTGGACGTCGCGCCGCAGCTGGCGCAGGGTGGTGTCGGTCGTCATGCGGGTGTCCTCTCTAGCTGATGTAGAACTGGCGCTCGGCCGGAGCGGTGAGCGGGCTGTCGACGACGGCCCGGTAGATACCGCCGTGGCGCGTCTGCGCGTTGGCGGCCAGGGTCTTCACGCTCTCCGCCGAGTTGAGGGCCGCGGTCCTGGCCAAGGACGCCCGCACGCGCAGGCCCTCGGCCTGCTCGGCCAGACGGACGAGCTTGTTGACCAGCCCGATACCGCCCTTGACGCTCTTGGCCTGCTCGGCGTACTGCTGGGCGAGTTTCGCGTGCTTTTCCGCGTGGACCAGGGCGACCTTGGCGTCCTCGGCGATGCGCGCGAGGACGGAGGCCTTCTCCTCCAGGGCTTTCTCGAACTGGAACAGCGAACGGACCTCGCCCCGGCGGAGCCGGTAGTTCTTGAGGTCCGTGGGGTCCTGCGGCTTGAAGCTCACGTGGGTCTTGGTGGGGACCTCGACCTCCACCGCCGCGGCGGGAGCCGGTCCTCGGAAGGGCGGCTCCCCGACGTTCGGGTTGTACGGTTCGCGCTGCGCGGTGGGGACCTGCCGCGGTGTGTCGCCCTCGGCGGGCTTGCGGAGGTCCGCGGTGGATCCGCTGACCTGCTCCATCTCCGGTCGGTCTTGCGTCTTCACGCTCGCGGTGCTCCTTTCCGAGCCCGTGGGAAGGGGGCCGTCCTCGGCGGGCGGCGTGGCGGGGGCGTTGTTCCCGGTCTCGCGCGAGGTCGCGACGGGGCGCTCCCGGGAGGCCGTGCCGTCCTGCTCGGCGTCGTTCTTGAGCAGGGTGCTGGCCTTCGTGCCGGCCTTGTCCGCGCTGGTTCCTGCGCCGGACGGCCCTGGTTCGGGGACCGGAGTTCCGGTTGCGGTGTCGCCGGGCTGCGCCGGGATGCCGGCGTTCTTCTCGTCCCGGGGCGTGGCCTGCCCCCACTTGGTGTCCAACCCCTTGTCGTCGATGTCACCCGGGGTCGGGTCGGCCGGTGCGGGCACGGTGTTGACCGGCTCGTCCTTGCGCTTCTCTTTCCGGAAGGGCCCGGCAACGTAGTCCTTGACCTTCTTCAACCAGGACGGCTTGTCGCCGCCGGTTTCGGTCAGGGCGGCCGGGCCGGGGTCGCCGGCTCCGGGCTCGGCTGCCTGCGGTCCGCGCCCGCGGTCGGCGCGTTCGCTGCCCCGGGGTGTGGTTTCGGGGCCGTCGCTGCGCGTTTCGGACCCGCCGCCATTGGTTGCGGGGCCGGGCTCCTTGGTTGCGCCCGCACCGCTTGCGCCAGGTCCCCTGCCGTTCGTGGTCCGGGTGCCGCCGTGGTCGCGCGCGGGGCCTCGGCTGCCGTCTCCGGAGCCGCCGCCGCGCGTTTCGGACCCGCCGCCGGTGGTTCCGGACCCGCCCTGGGAGCGGTTCGGGCCGCGGTTCTCCGCGCCGGGCTTCGAGCCGTTGTCGTTCCTCGACGTGTCGGAGTTCTTGGAGTCGGTGGAGCTGCGGTGGTCCCTGCTGCTCTTGGAGCCGTTGTCCTGCTTGGACGCCCTGGTGTCACCGTTCCTGGTGTCGGAGGCGTCGGTGCGCCGCTGGTCGCGGTTGCCGTGGTCCTTGCGGTCCTGGGACCGCTTGACGTCCTGGTGGTTGCGGCCCTGGTGCTGCTGGTTCTTGGTGTTGAGGTCGGCGACCTTGGCGTCGCGCTGGGAGCGGTGGTGCCCCGACTGGTCGTTCTTGGCCAGCCGGTCGGTCTTGTTGGTGCTCGTGGTGTTGCTGGAGTTCCCGGTGACCCGGTTCTCGCTGACGGTGTGCTGGCGTTTGACGGTGGTGGCCGTACCGGTGCGGGCGAGCCGGGCGGCGACCGCCCGGATCAGCGCCGCCACCGGGCCCTCCCCCGCGCCGGCCGCGGCGGCCGCGTCGGCGGCGTTCTTGCCGTCCTTGCCCGGGGAGGCACCGTGCTCGTCATCGCGGTCGTCACCGGCGAGGTCGGCGGTCGATCCCAGGACGGGACGTGCGGGCTGCACCGGGGCGAGAAGCGCGGCGAGGGTGCTGCGCTCCTCGCCGGTGTCACCGGGCGCCGCGGTGGGGGCGGCCTGCTCCGGCGTCCCGGCGGTGTCCGGCGCGGGCGGTACGACGGGTGCGGCGGGCACCGCCGGCGGGTGCGGGGGCGGCGGCGGCACGTTCATGGCGGGGGGCGCGGTCACCGTTCTCTCCTCACTGATTGTGACCTCCCTCCCTCCTCCCACCCGGCCGGCGGACGCCTCCTCCCGCGTGCCTGGGCGGCGGGAGGAGGCATTCTCGTGGGGTGGGAGGAGGGAGGGAGGAGGTTACGGACTGTCACGTTCGGGGGATGCGCTTCTTCACCCAGCCGCCGACGAGCAGGATCCCGACGCCGCCCAGCACGACCAGTCCGGGCACGGGGACGTCGGAGGAGTCGCCCCCGTCCGCCGCCACCTTCTGAGCGGTGTTGACCATGCCCGGCGCGGCGTCGGCCGGGAACGCCTTGCCGCATTCGGTGATCGCGTTGTAGGAGCCGGCGGCCTTCTCCACGCAGGCCTGCACGGCCTGGCGGCGGGCCGTCTGGGCGGGTGTCTCCTGCTCGACGGACTTCGCCAGATCCGCGGCCAGCTGCTGGCGCTGCAGGTCGACCCGGCTCTGGTCCAGGGCGATCTGGGCCTTCTGCGCGTCGGCCTGCGCCTGGGTGGAGGCGTAGTGCGACCAGGCGAAGACGCCCGACGCGGCGAGGACCACCGCACCGGCGGCCAGACCCGCCTTCCCCCAAGGGCCCAGGCGGGCGTTGGGGGCGTAGGCGCCGTGCAGGGGCGGGGCCTTCCACGACGGCACGGAGGAGATGTTGTACGCGGCGTCGTTGTAGGCCGTCTCGTTGGTCATGGCAGCGCTCCTTCAACGGGGAAACGGGTGGTGCTCGGCGCCGGGCGCCTTGGAAGGTCCTCACCCGGGCGTGTGCGGGTGAGGACCGACCGAGAGGTCCGGCTGTCAGGGGCGGCGAAGGGGCCGGTGGGGGGCCGCGGGGGGGGGGCCCCCCGGGCCGGGGCGGGCGCGCCCCGCGGGCGGCCGAAACGCGGGCCGCCCCCGCCCCCCACCCCCCCCCCCCCCACCCGCGCGCCGGGGGGGGGGGGCGGGGGGGGGGGGGGGGGGGGGGGGGCGGGGCGGGGCCCCCCCCCCCCCCCCCCCCGGGTCCGTGCTCGCCGTGGTGACGGACGATCGGCGGGACGACGGCGCAGACCACGGCGCACCCGGTCATCGGGGGGAGGCCGATGACCGGGGTCGGCTGTGGGCGGGCTCGGACTGCCGCCGCCGCTCAGCCCTGCTGCTGGAGGCCGCCGTCGGCCGTGTAGCCGTTGCGGATCAGGTCGACGGCCTCGGTGCGGTACTCGGACGCGGTGCTGGGCGACTGGAGGCCGAACTCGTCCTGAATGGCCTGGAGCGGGAGCTTCTCCCCCTCGGCCCTGGTGAGGATCATCCGGGCGACCCGGCGCACCGCCCGCTCGCGCGGCTTGAGCTTGTTGGCCTCCTCCGCTTCGAGTGCGCGTCGCTCGACTTCGGCGGCGGCCTCGCGGGCTTCGGCGGCGGCCAGCCGGGCTTCGGCGGCGGTGGCCTCGGCCAGCTCGGTCTCGGCCAGTGCGCGCGCCTGCGCCTGCTTCTTCACGGCCGCCTCACGGTCGAGTTCGGCAGCGGCGTCGCGGGCTTCGGCGGCGGTCTTGGCGATGTCTGCGGCGGCCTTGTCGACGTTCGCCTTCGCGATCCGGTCGGCCTCCTCGATGCCGCGGCGCACCTCGGCGGCCTCCTTCTCCAGTCCGGCGGCCTCCAGGTCGGCCTGCGCCTTGACCTTGTTCTGCGCGGCCGTCCGCGCCTCGGCCTCGGCCTCCCGCGCGCGGGCCTCAGCCACGTCCGCGCTCTCCAGCGCCGCCTGTTCGAGCTGGGCGGCCTTCTCGGCCGCCGTGATCTGGGCCTGGGCGTGGGCACGCACGGACGCGGTCTCCCCGTCGACCCTCGCCCGCACCTGGTCCAGCCGGCCGTTGGCGAGCACCCGCTGGGCCTCGGCCTCCTTCTCCGCAACGTCGCGGCGCGTCCGGGCCTCGCGCTGGCGCTGCTCGGCCTCCTCCGCTCGCCGCTCCGCCTCGCGTTCCTGGTCGTCCGGCATGGCCAGCGCCTGGTCGACGGTGAACCCGCGGGCGGCCATCCTGAGCGGCAGCAGCTCGTCGTCGGTGGCCTTGGAGAGGTCGCCGTCGTACTTGCGCTTGAGCCAGAGCTCGTAGGCGAGCAGGTCCTGCTCCCGGCGGACCATCTCCGGGTAGGAGGTGACTCCGGCCAGGTGCATCCGCCGGAACATGATCGGCGTCTTGACAGGGGACAGCAGCCAGCGCTTCAACGGCACCGTGTCGGTGACGGTGCCGGCCTCCAGCTTCGCCTTGTGGACGATCAGCCGCCGCGCGGCCTCGACGCCGAGCACGAACAGGACCGGCATGACGCCGTGGGAGGCCGCCCGCACCGGATCCGCCCTGATGGACCCCTGTGACGAAGCGTTGAACCAGATCGTCGCACCGGTCATGGCGTGTGCGGCCAGGCGCAGCATCGGCCAGGGCGTGCCCTTGCGGATCATGTAGAGGTCCAGGGCGAGGAACGCGACGATGCTGGCGTCGACGCCGACCGGGAACAGGGGCGCGAGGTCCTCGCTGAACCCCCAGCCGAGGGCGACCCGGGCGAGGGTGTCGTAGGACATCGCGAAGCCGATGCCGCCGACGGTGACGCCGCCGAGGACGGCCACCAGCGAGAGGCCGAGCATGAGCCAGTTCGGCTTCTTGCGAGGCGCGTCCGAAGCGTCCCGGGGCGCGGACGAAGCCTTCGCGGGTGTCTTCGCAAGGGTGGCCTGCGGTGCCGAAACCGGCGCGGCCAGTGCCGAAACGGGACGCGGAACGGTGCCCTCCGGGCGGCGCGGAACCGGCGTCGGGGACAGGTCGATGGTCGTCACGGAGGCCTCCGGATAGACGTGGTCGAAACGGTGACGGCTGCTCCCGAAACGGGGGCCGCTGCTCCCGAAACCGGGGGAGCGCCGCCCCGAAGTGGGGTGCGGTGGGTGGCGAAGCGGCCGTCGGCGGGTTGGGTGGGGATCGAGGTTGTGCGGCTGTGGGGCCCGGTCGGCTACGTGATGCCGCAGCCGACCGGGCCGGGCCCGAAACGGGTGACCGTGGGTTCCGAAGCTGCGGCCCTCGCAGGGCGGCGGTGCCCGGAACGACCGCTGGCCGGATCTCAGCGCGCGCCGGGGAGGACGACCGGCGCCGAGCGGAGCGCGAGTGTGGTGTCCGCCGGGCCGGCGGCGGGCCCGGACCCGCCGTCCGACTCCAGGACCCGTACCCGCACCCGCGCACCGCCGGTGACACCGCGGTGACGTGCTCCCGCAGCGGCCCGGCGGCCCACGGCGCGGCCAGGGGCCCGGCGGCCGTGCAGAGCGAAGGCGGAGACCGCGACCATCAGCTCCATCGAGAGGGGCACCAGCAGCACGAGAAACGGGGCGAACGTACTCACAGAGAACTCCAGGTGTGCACAGGGAAGGGGGAACCCAGTCGGCGGGCCGTGCTCCTGACCGGGCGCAGGCTCTCCAGGGCCCCGGCGCCGGTACGCGGCGAGACTCCGGACACCTGCGCCCCGCACCGGAGCGCCTACTGCTCCCGACCGGGGTGGAACCGACGGTCGCGCCGGCCAGAAGTCAGCCGAGCGCGGTGGTGCGTACCCCCGGCACCGCCCGGCACTGTCCGGCGTGCGCGTTGGCCAGCCTGCGACTGCGCTCGCCGAAGGAATCGGCGTCGAAGCTGCGGTCCCCGCAGGCCAGGCAGCGCCAGGTGAACTCGCGGTCGCTGTACTCGGTCGCGGGCTTGCCGATCAGCGCGACCAGACCGCCGAGGGCGGTGAGGAAGGTGAGCACGGTGTGCTCCGGCGCGGCCGTCGACGGCCGCGCGCGCACCTGTTCCAGCTCGGCGCGCAGTTCGGCGATGGTGCGGTCGCGGGCCGCGAGCTGCGCGCTCGCGCCCTTCACCACGACGTCGCACGCGCTCCGGGCCCGGGCCGCGCTGGCCATCGCCTCTTTGGCGAGGGTCTGTCCGGAGGCGTCCAGTGCGGCGTTGAGGTCGGCGCGCACGGCCTGCAGTTCCAGGTCACGTGCGGCCCGCTCCTCCTGCTCCGTCCCCAGCTGGCGGGCGGTGTCGCCAAGGGCGGTCTCGGCTTCCTCGGCCCGCTGGCGCAGCCGGTCGATCCTGGCGGTAGTCGTGATGGTGAGCACGGTGCGGTCCCTTCGTTGATGGTGTGCGTGGCCCAGTACCGTCCGGCGCCCCCCCCGGGGGGGGGGGGGGGGGGCGGGGGGGCGGGCCGGGGGGGGGGGGGGCGGGGGTCAGGCCGGGACGACAAAATGTGAGAAAAAAAAAAAAACAAA
>NZ_JBHYGR010000007.1:60118-94980 GCF_042738155.1 Kitasatospora sp. NPDC059088
CGTTGTTTTTCGTACCTGCGGGGGGGCGGGGGCTTCGTGGGGGGCGGCGGCCCCCCCCCCCCCCGGCCCCCCCCCCGGGCGGCGGCCCCGCCCCCCCCACGGCGGGTCAGGCGCGGGTGGGGGCGGTCCGGATGACGGCGAGGACGAACTCGACCGCCTCGGCCCAGGTGCTCAGGACGGCGGGCTCGCCAGTGGCCTCCACCGCGAGACGGCGGCTGGTGAGCTGGCCGAGCGCGGCCTCGGCGGTACGGTGCACCTCGTCGGGGTAGACGAAGTCGGCCTCCAGCTCGGTGAGCAGTTCGCGGGTGCCGGTGCTGATCCGCGTCGTCAGCAGGCGCAGCGTCTGCGGGTCGACCGCGCCCTCGGCCGGGCCGGGGCGCAGCACGGTGCTGGTGGCCCGCAGCCGGGTTCGCTCCGCGAGCTCCTCGACCAGGCCGAGCAGGCCAGCGCGGCCCTGGGCCAGGTCCAGCTGCTCCTTGGCGTTGGCGATCCGGGCGGAGGGGATCCGCTGGCTGGGGCGCTGGGCCTCGTCGTACGCGCGGTCGGCGTCGATCGCGGCCGCCTGCCGCTCCTTTCGGGCGGTGCGCCAGGCGAAGCGCCGGGCCGGGTCCTCCAGCCAGCGGCCCAGCACCACCAGCTGCGCCAGCGGGTCGGGGGAGTGCTCCATTTCCAGGTGGGTGGCCATCCAGGTCGGCTTGCTCACGGGGTCCTCCTATATAGGGGAGAGGGGGTGGGTGCGTCGGGCACCGTCGACCGCCGCCGCCCCGTACCCGGGGCTGGCCGAGTTCGGGGCGGCGGCGAACGACAACCAACCGACGTGGTCAGGCGGTGCGGGCACGGTTGCGGGCCGCGCGGCGCTTCATCGCGCGGCGTTCGTCCTCGCTCATGCCGCCCCAGACGCCGGCGTCCTGGCCGGTCTCCAGGGCCCAGGTCAGGCACTGCTCCATCACGGGGCAGCGGCGGCACACGGCTTTGGCCTCTTCGATCTGCAGCAGGGCCGGGCCGGTGTTCCCGATCGGGAAGAACAGCTCGGGGTCCTCTTCGCGGCACACCGCGCGGTGGCGCCAGTCCATCGGTTTCTCCTTCTTCTCTGTGTCGTGGGTGTTCGTGCTCATACGGTCTCGGGGAACCGGGCGGTGCGGGCGCGCTGGAGGAGGGCGGCGACGGTGTCGGGGTGGGTGGTCTCGTCCAGGACGTGGCGCTGCTCCAGGAGCGCGCCGCTGGCGGCCGGGGCGGCCAGCGTGCGCTCGGCCCAGAAGGTCAGGGCGGCGACGCCGGGCTCGGCGAGGACGCGGTCGCGGCGCTCGTCCCAGGCGGTGCAGTGCGTACGGATCCGGGTCTCGCCCAGGGTGCGCACGCTGATCTGCCAGGGCGACTCGGTCCGAATGGCGACGACCTCGTACATGTCGTTCCAGTAGCCGCAGCGGTAGATGCCGCCGACCTGCTGCGGGCCGAGCTGGCGGGCGACGTAGCGGCGGTAGGCGGCCTGCTCGCGCCGGGCCCTGACGGTCGATCCGGCGGTGGTGCTGGTGCTCTTCATGACGGCCTCCGGCCGGGAAGTTCACGGGCGCGCCCGCTGCGCCCCAGGCCGAGGTCCGGGGCGCAGCGGGCGCGAGGGGAGGGGCGGTCGGTCAGCTGGCCGCGCGGACGCGGCAGCGGATCTGCTTGCCGATCGGGGACGGCTCGATGGTCCAGCCGGGGGCGAGGATGTCGATCAGGGTCAGGCCGCGGCCGGACTCCGCCTCGGCGCTGTCGGGGGCGGTGTCGGTGCGACGCGGGGCGGTGTCGGCGAGCGGGTCGTGGACGGTGACGACCGCGTCGATCCCCCGGGAGCGGTGGACCTCCACGACCAGCGGGACGTGATCGCCGCAGGCCCGGATCGCGTTGCCGAGCAGCTCGGACAGGACCAGCTGCGCCGACTGCGCGGTCTCCAGGTCGACGCCGCTGGCGACCAGGACGGTCAGGGCCAGGGCCCGCACCGTGTGCACGGTGTCCTGGTCGGCGGTCAGGTGCGCGACGACGCCGCCCGGGCACTGCCGCAGGTAGAGGCCGGGGCGGGGCGAGGGCAGGACCGGGTCGTGCCCGGTCAGGCCCTGCGCGGTCCCGGCACCGCAGGCGGTCGCGTTCATCCCGTACCGCCCTTCGGCTTGTCGGACTTGGGCACCGGCTTCCCGCCGGCGAGGCTGCGGACGACCGCCAGGTCGGGCACGGAGGTCACCGCTGGCCACCTCCCCGGCGCTCCAGGGCCCGGCGCAGCAGCTCGTCGGCGTCCGGGTCGCTGTCACCCGGGGCGAGGGTGAGGTCGCGGCGTGCAATGATGTTGTGCAGCAAGGTCGTTGCCTCTCTCATAGGCGGCGTACTCGAAAGCCTCGGGAGGGCAAATCCCGAGGCCTTCGGCTTTCCCAGGGGCGGCTCCTGCCGTCCCCCGTCGTCACCACTGCGGGGCCGGAGTGGTGACGACGGGGCAATGCAGGGACGGCGACGGTCAGGCGGTCGGCCGCACCGCGGAGGCGGCCCTCCAGCCAGGTGGCACGGCCGGGTGGTGGCCGCCCCGCGAACGCAGGCCGTGCTGTAGGGGGCTGGCGTCGGCAACCATCTGCCTCTCGGTGGGCGTACGGGCCGGCCCGCGATACGTCGTCGAGCGTCCGGCCCACACCTCCAGGGCGACGGTCCTGTCCAGCAGGTCCTGCAGAACGCGTCGGGGCAGTCGGGCGTGAAGCACGGTTGATCTCCCGGGGGTATGCGAAGCGGCGGGCCCGGTCCCGGGCCCGCCGCAGGCGGATGAAGGCGTGTTAGAGGGTCGTCCAGGTCAGCTGCGAGCGGGCCGGGACACTAACCCGGTGCTCCGCGGTTCAGGAGGGTCGGCGCTTGCGCACCGGGTTGTTCGCGAGCGTCTGCTCGGCGGAGCGGCCCTGGGGCAGCGGGCGATCGCCCTCGGGCACCTCGATGCCATGGATCGGGGGACGTGCACCGGCCAGCGGCTCGCGGCGGGCGGTGTCGGCCTCGTCGACCGCGCGGCCGACGTCCTTCCAGGCCTTCGCCCGCACGGCAGGAGCGGTCCTGGTAAGGGCTCGCTCCTCGACGCCCCGTGCCGCCCGCTCGACCGCCTGCTCACGCAGCCGCTTCGGCTCCTGGTTCTGCCTCCAGAGGTACTCCACGTACAGGCGCTGCCCATCCCGGCACCGTCGGACCTCACCGGCACAAACCGAGCAGCGAACGCGGTGCTGCTCGAAGGCCGCTCGGGCGGAATCGGCGGTCGGCTCGACGGGTCGGAGCTGGGAGAGCGCCGGAACCGCCGGCGTCGGGACCTTGCGCAGGACCCTGGTCGGCCGACGAGCCCCCGCCTCCGCGGCCACCTCCGCCCGCTGCGCCGCCCACCGCTCGACGGTGAGGTCGGCGGTGATGCGGCGGTTGGTGTTGGCACACCAGCGGGTGTCGAGGGTGCCAGCCGGGTCGGTGTGGTGCGGGACCAACTTCGGGGTCGTGCCTCCCATGCCGGTGATCGGGCACCAGGTCTTGCAGGCGGGGCAGACGAGGTGCTCGGCGCCCGGGGTCAGCTCGATCTGGTTGTTCGGCAGGGAGGACAAGGCGAGGGGCGCGAGAGCGCTGATGTTCTTCGTGCGAGTGCGGCGCTTGCGCTTGCAGGCGACGTCGGTCGAGGGGGCCATCGGAAACTCCTTAGCTCGGAGTGACGAGGGGACGTGATGCTCTCTCCGCCACCGAGGCCGGCTGCTGCCGAGTCCTAGGGAGCGGACAGCGCATCAGCGCTGTTCCAGGACAGATGCTGTCGGGGGATTTCGATGGAGCTATCAACCCCGACGCAAGAGCGTCTGCCCTCCGCGGCAAGCCGCGGACGGTTGGTTCTGCGGGGGTTTCCCCCCGTCAGCCTCCATCAACTTACATAGGTCACCTAGTCATCGTCAAGTAACCTGGGTTATGCCATTTACGTGAGGAGGTGGCTACCATGACGGGCATGACCGAGCCTCAGCCCTACCGACGCGTCGAAAACGCGATCCTCGCCGACATCAGATCCGGCCACTTGCGCCCCGGAAGCAAGGTTCCCAGCGCCAAGGAGCTGGCCAGCATGCACGGCGTCGCGATCGGCACCGCGCAGAAGGCCGTCGGTTCGTTGAAGGACAAAGGCCTTGTCGTCACGGTTCAGGGGCTCGGCGCCTTCGTGTCTGACGTCTCGGCAGACCGGCCGCCGACCACCGAGGAGCGGCTGGCCGCACTCGAACGACGAGTTGTCGAGCTCCAGCAGGAGATCGACAAACTCCGAGGTGTCGGACAACCTGCGTAGCCTCCCCGATGCCGGTGTGCACCCCTCCGTGGGGCCATCACCAGGATGATCGGGAACAGTGACTGCGCGTGATGGGCTCCCGTGCGTACAGCGTGCGACCGGTGTGCGGGTGTCCACGGACAGAGCACGGAAGGAGTGGGAACGTGGGTGCTATCGATCAGTGGACCGGCCATGAAGCGACGCTGCTGCAGCGCTGGCTCCGAATGTCCGTAAGACAGTTCGCGGCACGCCTCGGCGTCAACCCGGCCACCGTGACGAACTGGCGGAAGGGAGGACGGAACGTCGTGTGCACCCACGAGACGCAGCAGATCCTCGACCGTGTACTAGACCTGATGCCGGCGGAGGACAGGAGCGACTTCCTCGCGCGGGTTCACCAGGACCTCGCAGGTCCCCAAGTCCGGGCTCTCGGCTCCGGCTTCACCGTGGTCTCGCACCAGTTCCTGCCTGTTCACCTCGGCCTTGATGCCAGTGCCCTGTTCCAGATTGCCGACTCGCACCCCTGCGGCCCGGCGGACCTGGAGCAACGCATCCTCGCGGTCCCCGGGACCAGGACCTCGATCCACATCTTCAAGTTCGGCATCGCGGTCGCACACCTCAGCGAGCAGCTGACGTTCAACAGCCTTACCGAACTGGCCCTCTGGCGTTACCGTTCGTACGGCCAGAATCGCGACTTGGTTCGAGGCCTGCTCGCGGACCTCGTCAACCGGCAGACCGGCGGTGCAGCACGGGGCATCCCGGTGCCGGAATACGTACTGTCGGTCTACGAACTTGGGGCACACCCATGGCACGGTGCCGACCTAGACACCGCGCTGCAACTGCTGGCGACACCATCGGTGCTCGTGGATCGGACCGACGACTCCAACCCGGTTCCCTTGGGCGCCGAGGTCGAGAGCCACCGGTTCACCGAGCGGTGGGCACACCCCGAGTCCGTCATGTTCCGTGGCGCGGTGTCACGCGGGGTCGCTGGCTGGTCCGGCATCGCCTACCGGCCCGAAGTCGGTGAACGGGCCCTGTCCATCGACGACATCGTGGCTCTGCAGCTCGACACCCAGGCGCTGTGGGCCTTGTCCGCCCACCTGCTGCGCCTGGTCGAGGAGGGACTCGATCCCGAGCTGCCGACGCCGTTCGGATGGCGCTGGCTCCGGGGTGCGCACAGCAGGTTGGTGTCAGCCCGGCCGACGGAGAGCGCTCAGCACCGGGCACTGCGTGCCGCAGTCATCGGTACCAACGACCTGTCCCAGCGGTTGCAGGACGCATGGGGTGCCTTGAAGGAGGTCTCGTGACCACCCGGTTCGCCGAGGTGCGGCAGGACTCTGCCGTCCTGGTAGCCGTCGACGTGCAGGCCGGGTTCGTGCGGGAGTCGAGCGAGCACGTCGTGCCGACGATCGCCCGCCTGGTGAAGGCCTGGCAGCTCAGCGGTGGGGCGACGGTCATCGCCACCTTCGCCAATGCGGAGGGCTCGCACTACGAGCGGATCAGCGGCTGGACACGCCTCCGCTCGCCGCAGGAGCAGGCGCTGGCCCCGGAACTGGCGCCTCTGGCAGCCGCTGCCACCCAGGTCGTCAAGAAGACCACGTCCAGCGTTTTCAAGGCGCCCGGTGTGCTGGAGCTCTTCCGCACCAAGGGGTGGACGGACGTACTCCTCTGCGGGATCGATACCGACAGCTGCGTGCTGGACACCGCGACCGACGCCTACCAGTACGACATCACCCCCTGGCTGGTGACGGACGCGTGCGCCTCCTCCGGGGGACTGGAGTACCACGACGCAGCCCTCCTCCTTGCCCGCCGGAACCTCGGCGGGCACCTGCTCCTCACCGCCGACGACGTCCACCGCACACTCTCCGCAGGATGGCTCCAGTGACCCGCACGACCCAGCTGCTCATCGTCGGCGCCGGCCCTGCGGGCTGCCTGGCTGCCACTACGGCGGCCAGCGTCGGCATGACCTCGCTGCTGATTGATCCGTCACCAGTTCCCGGCGGCACGCTCTGGCGTATCGGGCACCTCGCCAACTGGCCCGGCTGGACGGACGGCCTGAGCTACGCCCGCACCCTCGGCCAGACGTTGGCCGGGCTGGACGCCCACTGCTCGTACCTCCAGGGGACCGTGGTCAGGGTCGAACCCGGCGACAACGAGGTCCGGGCCGTCCTGTCGGACGGCACCAGCGTGGTGGGGGAACTGCTGGTGGCAGCGACCGGCGTGCACACGGCGGAGGCAACCGAGGTCCCGTGGATCACGTGCGCGCAGGCCCTCCCCCAGCTCACGGGCGCGTCACCCTCGGACCTCGGAGCCCTGACCGTCGTCCTGGGCGGGGACAGGCCTCTGGGGACATGGCTTCGGACTCACCGGGACACCGACCAGAAACTCACCGTCTGTCACCCCGCCCGAGACACCTATAAAGTCGACGAAGTGCGCGCGGATCCACGTGTACAGCTGCACCCGGTGCGGGCGGTCCGCGTGACCGGTTCGGGGCCCTTCGAGCTGGACGTCCTGCTGGCCGACGGCTCCCAGGAGACGGTGGAGGCCGATTCGGTGGTCACCAACGTCGGCACGGTGCCGACGTCGCTGCCGGGCTTGGCGGCTGGCGAGGACGGGTTCTGCCCTCCTGCGATTCAGCATCCGCGCGTCCTCACGGCGGGTGACCTCTGTGCCAGGGACGGCCAGCGGGTCGCCACTGCGGTTGGCAGGGGAACGGACGCCGCACTCACCTTGTACTACCGCTTCCTGCGGCAGGCGGTGTGATGAGCGGTCAAGCCCGACACACGAGTGATCGCAGTGCAAGGGCATGCCCGCAGTGGGCTCCGGTGGGTTTAGGATCAGGTGCGGACCGTTACTGGCTGGTGGGGGGTGGAAGCCCCGCTGGACGGTGCGAGACGCAAAAGGTGAGGCCCCGCAGCATCCGCGGCGGGGAATTTGTGGAAGTCCCGCCGGACTCGGTTGCCCGGGGCCGGTGAGCCAGGAGCTGTGTGGTAGCGGCTCGACTGGCTCGGTAGCTACACCTTTAGCTAGAGGAGGTGTGCGCTGTGATCCAGCGTACCCGTTGGACGGCCCGCCGGCGCAATAGCCGTCGGCCGATGTCGCGCGGCTCACTACCGTGCCCGGCCGCTGCGGCCGAGTACTGGTCCACGTCTTCCCTGTTCGGTGGCATTGTCCGCTCGGCAGGGGTCACCCGTTCGCGTGTCGCCCGTGTTGAGGGCTTGATCCGATCGGGTTGCGTCTCGTTCCGTGTCGTCAGGAGCGAGCGGTTCGCTGTGGCCGCTGCGAGCGGCCTGCCTGTGGGGGTGGGGATGACCTAGGCCTGCGGGGGCGGCGCCTCCATCCGCTTGTCCTCCTTGCAGGGAGGTATTGCGGTGGCGCCGCCCGGGAGCTCGACCGGTAGCAGCCGGTGTCGCGCCCAGATCGTCCTCGTGAGGGACCGCCCTGCCACGGGCCTGTCGCCTCGTACCTCATTCGGTTCACCAGAACCAGCTCAGCCCCACCGGGGCTTTCGCATGCCCTCCTAATGACCTCCCAGGAGAACAGGGCCATGATGCAGCACAGTGCTGCCCAAATCCAGTCCGGCATCCCCGCATGCCGGCAGAACCGTCCGTTTTCGGCCTTCCCGGCTGTGCGGGCGTGTCGCATGGTGCTGTCGGCCGCCCCTCGGGGTGTCCGGTGAGCGCGCACGCGATTTTGGCGTCCCGTCCTCCCGTTCCCGGGCCTCGTCCGGCGGCGGGTCGCCGGTGGCTTCGTGCTGTCCCGAGCCAGCGGGAGTCGCCGGAAGCGCTGCTGCTGGGCGAGCCGATGCGTGTCCGGCTGGAGGCCGCGGTACGGGCGCTGCTGGCCGACGAGTCGGTCGTCGGGCTGCCGGATGCAGCACGGCTGGCGGCGGTCGTCCTGCTGGCCAAAGGCTCGGTGGAGTGGGGGGTGACCACGCTCTGGTCGGGTGAGCTCGCCCGCTGGCTGGGCGTCAGCGTGTCCATGGTCAGCCACAAGGTCCTCCCGCCGCTGCGGGCCCGGGGCGCGGTCCAGACCCGCGAGCACGTGAACGAGGACGGGCACGTGGTCGCGCTGGACCTGCGCTTGGAGGCGGTGGCGCGGGTGCGCCATGCCCGCGACCGGCTGCATCCCCTCGCGCTGACCCGCGATGAGCTGGCCACCCTGCTGCGGCTGTGCGAGGCGTTGTTCGGGCCTGGGTGGGAGCCGACGGGCAAGCCGGCGATCCCGCCGGGCCTGCTGGCCGAGCGGGATCGCCGGGGGCACGGAGCGGCAACCGACCGGCTCGCTCTGCTGCTGCTGGTCCTGTCGTGCCGCGAGGACGGCTGGCTCAAGCTGTGCTCGGGCTCGTTGAAGGCCCCGGAGCTGGGCCGCGGCGCGGCCACGCTCGCCCTGCTCCTGCGCGGCGGCAAGTCGAAGGTCTCGCCGGTGCTGGCCGGCCGGGTGCTGGGGCGGCTCCAGGCGGAGGGCCTGGTCGAGGTGGAACTGGAGGACGGCGGCAACGGTGTGCCGACCGGCAAGGTGCGGTTGCTGCCGGTCGCCGAGAAGCGTGCCGAGGTCCGAGCGGCAGCGAGGAAGCCGGCCCCCCGCGGCACGGTGCGCCGGGCGGCGAAGCGGACGGTAGAGCCGGTCGAGCCGCCCGCCGCTGCGGCGGCCGCGAAATCGGAGGACTCCCGTGAGCCCGAGGCCGCGTCTTCGTCGGCTCCGGAGAGTGCCGACGGGGATCTTGGTCAGTCGCAGGAGCCCACTGTCGACCCGGAAGGCCCGCGACCTGCGGAAATGGCAGACGGTGTAGACGATCCGGCGGATTCTGAGAGTGCCGACTTCCACGCTCCCCACGCTCTGGTGGCTGGTGTTGGTGGTTGTGCTGAGGAGGTGGATGGCTTGTCCGGCGCTTGCGCCGTTGGGGTGACCCACCGTCGGCCGGAGCGCGCGGGTGCGCGCGAGGATGCCCAGGTTGCTGGCGTGCCCGCGCTACGGCTTGTCATCGCTGGCCCGCTGCGCGGGGAACAGCAGGGCACGACACCCTCGAACACCCAGGGGACGGGCACCTTCGGGGCCTCCGACTGCCTGCCGACGCGCTCTGCCGCGATCCCGGCCGGGCTGGAACCGGTGACCTCGCTGTGGCTGAGCATCACCAGGGACCACCCTCGTCAGCTGGTGCTCGCGGCCGTCGCCCGGGAGCTCGACCGGCTGGCCGGCTGGACCCAGCCCGAAGGCGCCCTGCGGGCCATGCACCGGCGCTTGGAGCGGCGCCTCGACGCCGAGGGGGGTCCCGCAGGCGTGCGCGACGCGGTGGCCTGGCTGCTCGGAAGGGGCTTGCCCCAACGGCGGCAGTGCGGACACCGGGCCTGCGACGACGGATTCCACAGTGCGACCGGCACGATGTGCGAAGGCTGCACCGAGGCCTTGGCGGCCAAGCGAGCGCGACGCCGGGCGGCTGTTCGCGACGTCGTCCTGGCCACGCCCGAGCTGTCCTTCGAGGACCGCAGCCGGCTCATCGAGCAGCACCTGAGCGCCCGCGCTACCGCGGCTGCCGAGCAGCACGTGGCGCAGCTGGGCGCCCGTCTGCGCCGGGAGGCCGAGGCAGCCGAGCGGGCCGCTCGGCACGAGGCCGAAGCCCGGGTGGTTCCGTGTGCCGACTGCGGTGCCGCGCTGGCGCGGGGTCTGTGTGCGTCGTGCGCGACGGCCCGGGAGACGCAGGCCGTGGTCGAGGAGTACGTCAACCTGGCGCTCGCCTTCCGCGCCGACCTGCGCGACCACCGGAGCTGCCGCAAGGTCTTCGACCAGGCGAACGGCGAGCTCACGGCGGCGATGCGCGAGGCCGTACGCGAGGCCGAGGACCAGGGAGTGGCGGACCCTCACGGGGTGGCCTCCAGCAACCGGTTCACCGCCCAGGTGATGGCGGAGAAGATCCGGGAGGAGGCACTGGCATTCCTGGCCCGGACCTCGACCGCCGATGCCGAGGCCGCACAGGCCTGGGAAACGGAGCAGCAGCGCTACGCGGATCGCCAGTGGGCCCGGGCGGCCGGGGACCGGGCCGCGGCGCAGGCTCGGCAGCGGAGCGCGCGGTGGCTCCTGGAGGAGCGGTTGGACGCGGTGCGCGGGATGTGGGCCGGTCGTCCGGCCCGGATTCCGGGGCGCCCGTGACCGGGACCGCCGTCGTCGGACCGCCCACGCGAAGGGTTCCCGCGGCAGCGACCACCGGGGAGAGCGCCACGGTGCTCCGGCGTGCGTCCGAGGGCACCGTCGCGGTCCTGCTGGGACAACCCGTGGCGCACGGTCATCGATCAAGTCGGTCCGCTGGACGGGGGATTCACGGGATGATGTCTGCCATGCAGCAGCGCCTACCGCACCAGGGGCCTGGGGATGCCGTCAGGCCGTCAGGCCCTGACCTGGCCACGAGCCTTCTGCGGACCTACCGCCGGCAGGCCAGGTTCGGCCGTCTCGGCCACCCCGCGGGGGCGGTTCAGCCGCAGCAACGTCGTCCGCGCCGCAGCCCGCCCGAGCTGCTCGGCGACGTGCTCCTGGCCGACCTCGCCCAGATCGACCGCTCCCGGCTCACCGTCCAGGGTTTGGCCTGGGGCAAGGTGGTCGGCCGCGACATCGCGGCGCACGTGCAGCCGGCCGGGTTCGACACCGAGACCGGTGTCCTGACCTTGGCCTGCGACTCCGAGGCCTGGGCGAAGCAGGTCCACTGGCTCGCCCGGCAGTTGACCGCCCGCCTGAACTTCGAGTTCCCCGGCACCGGGATCCTCAGGATCGAAGCGGTACGCGCCGTCGCCGACCCGCTGGAGACCCTCACCATCGACCGCACCCTCCAGGCAGGGCGCCCGACAGCGCCCTGGGTGGGACCGGACCACGACCGTGCCGACACCGCCGCGCGCCTTCGAACGGCGATCGGCAGGCTCGCCGAGGCGTCCACGGCCCTGGTGAGGGAACGCGAACGCCTCCTCGGCGTGCCGGCCGGGTGGCTGGACGGCCCGGAGAACCTGGGCCCGCCGCCCGCCGGGCCCATCCGGCCGGACCCGAACCGCCTCAGCACGCAACCCGGTCCGCGGGCCCCGGGCGGGCCCTCACCCACCACCGCCCAGCAACCCCCACCTTCTCCGGCCGGCTGGAACAGCTTCGGCCCGCTCCGGTCCCGCCCGGCCGAAGGCCCATCGTGGCGCAGCACGTCCAGGAAGGACACCCATGGATGACTCCCCGCCCCCCGCCGACACCGAGCCCGACACCGTCGGACAGCTCGGCGACGACGACCTCGACCGGCCCGGCGCCACCGGTGACGCCGGCCAGGCCGAACGCGAGGAACGGGCGCTGCTCGCGGCGATGATGCAGGCAAGCGACCTGGCCGGGGACGTTGCCGCACTGCTGCGCGCCGAGGACTTCCACTCCCCCGCCAACGGGCTGATCTTCCTCGCCGTCCTGGACCTGCTCCACCAGGGCGTCGACCCGGACCCGGTCGCGGTGGTCCAGCAGCTCGAAGCCAACGGAGACCTGGAGCGGATCGGGGGCCAGCAGTACTTTGACCTCGTTGCCGGGAGCGATGCCAGTGCAGGGCGCGCGGTCAAGCGCGCGCACCGGATCCGACAGGAGGCCATGCGCCGGCGGCTTCGGCGGGCCACCTCCTTCATCGACCGGGCCCTGGCCAGTACCGCGTCCGTCGACGACGTGATCGCCCTGGCCGAGCGTGAGGTACTCACCGCCACCGACCCGGACCACCGCCTCGGCATCCCGCTCCTGGCGGACGTCCTGGAGGACGCCTTGGACGTCGTCGAGGCCGTCGGCAGTCGCGGGAGCGCGCGCATGCTCGGCCTCCCGACCGGGTTCCCCGCCCTCGACGCGTTGACCGGCGGCCTGCAGCCCGGCCACCTGATCGTCATCGGTTCCCGGCCGGCCATGGGAACCAGCACCCTGGCCCTGGACTTCCTGCGTGCCTGCACCATCCACTGCAAGGTGCCGGCCGCCCTCTTCACGCTGCAGCTCGGCCACAACGAAGTCGCGATGCGGCTCATGGCCGCCGAGGCCAGGGTCCCGGTGCACCAGATGCGCAGCGGCACGATGGACGACGACAGCTGGACGCGAATCGCCCGGCGGATGCCCGACATCACCCAGGCGCCGCTGTACATCGACGAGTCCGCGACGACGCTGACAGAAATTCGCTCGAAGTGCCGCAGGTTGAAACGAAAAGCGGGGATCGGGCTCGTCGTCATCGACCCCGTTCAGCTTCTGAACTACGGGCTGCGCCAATTCTCCAGCCGATACGAGGAAATCAACGAGACATCCCGTCACCTCAAACTCATGGCGAAAGAGCTTCAAATCCCGGTAGTCGCGGTCTCCAAGCTGAACAGGAGCCCGGAGCAACGACTCGACAAGCGACCCCAGCCTCACGACCTGCGCGACTCCGGAACCCTGGAGGACGATGCCGACCTGCTGATCCTGCTCCACCGGGACGACGCCTACGAAAGAGAATCCCCCAGGGCGGGCCTGGCCGATCTGATCGTGGCCAAACATGTCCACGGGCCTCCGGCGACAATCGAGGTCGCCTTCCAAGGGCACTATTCGAGATTTGTCGACATCGTTCCTGATTGATATCCACCCCACCCGTTGCAGGGTCCCAGATTACGCGGCCAACTAACGGTCGATGGCCAAGCGATGGCAGATCTGACACGAATTTGAGATTGGCAGGCCAGGCCCTCCACCTACATGGGTGAGCGGGCCTGCTGCCGCCCCGCTCCGGAATCTGCGCAGACAACTGTCCGGAACAGGTGTTCCAGCTCACCAACGGCTCCGTGCGATCAACGGCGGCAGCCACGACGAACAGGAAGCGTGATGCAGAGCAGTACCGAGAACATCCAAGTCGTGCTCAAGATCGTGGACACCATGGTCTCCTACCAGCAGGCGCACGGCGGCCTACCTGCCGACACGGACGGCCTTGAGGACATGGCCGTGGCGATCGTCGAAGCCCTGGAGCGGGACGACTTCCGCATCGTGGACATCCTGAGCGGCCGCCGCACCGAACCGGCCTGACCGCACGGCGGCCGGGCGCCAGCCACTTCCAGGCCGGCGCCCCGATGACGCTTCGCACTCCGCCAGCTGGTGGTTAGCCAGCGCCGCCGCAGCGCGTCCGGCTCACCCCTCACCGCGCGCCGGCCGAGCTCGCAGGGCTTCGCCCGCCCGCGGGCCGAGCGGCCCGGCGCAGGGGGCATGATGGTGACCCGCACCGTCCGAACCCGCCCGGGGACAAGGGGGCCTGGCATGGCGACAGAAGGCGACTGGACGACACCCGGCCGCGGCCGCGGAGCGCTGACCAACGCCCGCCTGCACTCCAACAGCCCGTCGAAGACGCTGCGCACGCACGGGAACGGGGCCTGCGGGTACTGCGGCAACCTGGTGGAGTGGTTCGACCGCCACGACGGCGGCCGCATCCCGCTCACCCCGATGGAGTTCCCCAGCCCCCGCGTGCCCCTGCGCTACCGGTGGTCCGTCAGCGGAGGCGTCGCCCGGCCCGGCGCCTACGGCCGGATCGACCAGTTCTGCCGCATCGCCCACCCCGCGATCTGCCCCGCCGTCGAGCACGACGACCTCGACCCGGCGATCCATCCCCTCCACCAGGCCCTCGGGGTCCGCATGCAGAAGCTGATCAGCGAGGGCTCGTTCATCCCGAGGCTCCGCGACGAGGCGCCCACCGAGGACGCCGCGCAGGACGTCGAACCCGACCTTCCCGCCGACCGCCCTGTCCAGCGCCACGTCCTCGCCTGCAACAACACCCTGCGCATCGCCCCGGGCCCCATCGACGAACTGCAGTGCGTCGCCCTGGACGAGGAGACCCAGGACCGCTGCAAGCGCGGCGTGTTCGAGCTCGACGAAGGGCAGTGGGTACAGGTCCCGGTGCCGCCCTCCAGGGCCCGCCCCAAGTCCACCGTGAAGCGCCCGATGTGGGTCTGGGAGGTCAACCCGCTGGCCTCCTACCTGGACGCGCTGCGCTGGCTGCGCCAGCACTGCCCGGCCCACCACCAGTCCGAGGCCCCCGACACGGCCGCCGTCGAGCTCGTCGGCTTCCACACCGACCGCCACGCCCGCTACATCACCCTCGACCGCCCCGCCGGCTTCCAGCCCACCGAGGCACCTGCGGACACGGGCCCCCAGGGGCCGAAGACCACCACCTGCGCGGGCGACCACTGCAACAACACCACCGTGGTGCCCGAAGCCGGGGCGGACTGGCTGTGCTACCGGTGCGCCCGCCGGGCCCGCACCCGGGTCGCCACCGCCCGCCGCTGGCAGCAGCCCGACAGCGACAGGACCGACCGAGCATGAGCACGCCCTACCTCTCCCGCGGAACCAGCCCCACCACCTGGGTCACCGAGGGCTACCCCGCTCCGCTCCTGCACGTCCTCAGCAAGGCTGGCGGGCTGCCGCACACCGTCCCCGCCCTGGTCCGCCAGGAACTCGAACACCGCAGGCCAGCCGAGCTGCGCGAGCGTATCGAGCGCCGCTGGTACCTGCGCTACTCCAACCTCTCCCGCCCCGAACTGGAAGCCCGGGCCGACGAGATCGCCGTCGAGCTCATCCAGCCCAGCGACTGCCCCGACCCCAAGTGCGAGGACGGTTCCCTGCTGGAGAACAGCTCCAGCTGCCCGCACTGCCGGCCCAGCCGCACCCGCTTCGACATCCACCCCGAACACCTTCCCGACGGCAACGCCCGCGCGTCGATAGAGACCGTGGCCCGCGTCGCGGCCTTGATCCGCGCGCAGATGCGCCAGACCCACGGGGTTCCCCGCGGCGAACGCAGCCGACACACCATCAGCAAAGACCTCCCCGAGCACGTCCCGGCGCCCTACCGGCGGGAGGCCGAGCCTCCGCTCGACGACAGCTTCCGAGCGCCCGCCGAACGTTGGCGGCTGCGCGAGCCCGAGCCGAACGACGACAACCGGTCCCGCCCGGCGGCCCCGGGCGAGTAGAACGTCCGGATCGCCACCGAGCCGTACCGGAGTTCCCCAACTCCGCCGGCCACACCCCGAAGGTCCACTACATTGGCCCCGCGGCCGTACCCGATACGGACACCGCGACCGGCAACGGGGCGCAGCCCCCGGAGGGGAGAACCGTGCGTCTCAACATCGAGCCCGAGGCCGTGAACCGCGTCCACATCGCCGGGGAATGGATCGACATCGAACCCGGCAGCTTCCGGATCGCCGCCTTCACCTTCAACAGCCTCCCGCAGGACGCGGTCGACCAGGGCGGCGATCCCGGTTTCGAGTTCACCTCGCGCCGTGACCGCACCATCGTCTCCGGCCCGCTCTCCTCGATCATCGCCGTGCAGCGCAAGGCCGAACCGCTCATCCCCCAGGAGCCCATCGAGCGGCTGGCCACCCTGTTCCAGACACGTGGCGGTGCACTCGTCGACGAGGCTGTGCACTTCGCCCACGCCGGCCGCCCCTTCCAGGTCGAGTTCGACGCACGCGGCTGGGTGTGCAGCAGCCGCGGCAACGACTCCTACTCGGAGGTCTACAGCGCGGGGACACGTCCCGAGGAGCTCGTGAGCCAGATCATGGGCGACCTCAAGGTGCTCTACGGCCAAGGGCTCTGACCAACCGCTACCTGCACGGGCCGCCGCTCCGGCGGCGCGCGGACATGAACCCGCCGCAGCAGCTGTGCGGCGTACCCACGGCTGGCAGTTCCCGGATCCGCCGGTCCCGGCACACCGTCAGGGCCACGGCCCCGAGCGGGCCGACGGCTGCGGTACCGCGGCGCACATACCGCCGGCCGCGTTTGCCACCGGAGCCGGCACATCGGCCTCGGCCACCGTGCCCGAGGTCGTCCGCCGCCGGTGTCCCGTCACGTCCAGAGGTTCTGCACCCAGCGCGGTGCCTCCGGTCCCCTACCGTCGTAGGTCGGTCAGAGTGCGGTGATCGCGAACAACCACAGGTGCGGCGTGGTGGGGACAACAGCGTAGTGCGCGATCACGGCCCCGGCGGTGATGACCCGGACGGTCTCGTCCAGGTCGTAGCGGTCGGCCTGTGGCCAGCTGTAGGGGTCCTCCTGCGCACGGAGGAGAGCAGCGCGCAGCTCGTCGCGTGTCGGGGCGGGCAGCTCGCGGATGCTCTGGGCGACCGTCTTGGAGATGCGCACGTCGTACGGACGGGTCACGGGCCGAAGACCTCGTCGATGGTCAGGCCGTCGTCCACGGGTCGGCCGGTGTCCACCCACCGTTGGTAGAGCGGGGCGGCGAGACGGTTGGCGCGGTCGACGGCGCTGGCGCTGCGGTCGGCTTCGACCAGCCCGGCCAGGTACTCGGGGACGCTGAGGCCGGCGTTCGCGGCGGTGGCCTCCACCCAGTCGGCGAGGTCGCCGTCGAGCACCACCGGGTCCAGTTGACGCAGGGTCATGCTGTCCAGCCTACCGATGGGGCCCGCCGTCGGACAGGCCACGGCCCGGACGATCCCGTCACCCACCGGGCCCGCCCGGCACCACGCCCGGTGCCGTGGACAGGCAGGTAACCGGTTGGCCGCGTTGTGCCAGATCGGAGAACGCGGGGACGTGGGGGAGGCTACAGGGCCAGGCTGGTGTTCATGATGAACGAAAGCGACCTGGCGGGGTTCGTGGCAGCGCCGAACGGTTGGCGGGTGGCGATCGCCTCTCCGGGGGATTCGCAGATCATGGTCGTCCCGGTGATCGGGTGGGTGCCGATTCCCGAGGACTCCGGCTCGATCACCGGATCCTCGCTGGAGCCGGTGGTGCTCTTCGACAACCCGCAGGAGCCGATCATCTCCACCGTCCACAGCAGCCTCACCGGCTGGGCCGACCGCTCCTACGTGCACCAGGTACTCGCGCCGGGATTCGAGGTCCGTGAGCTGCCCGAGGGATGGAAGACCGTGGAGTACGGCGACGACTGACCCAGTGCCCGACGCGGTCCGCCGCGCCGGTCGCCGCCGCCCACCGCCCTTGCCACAGCTGCATCCACCTCACCCACCGCCGGGGACCGTCTCCCGACGGGGAAGGACCTCCATGGCCATCGCCGCCCTGTACGTGCTCCACGAACTGGCAGCCGACCTCGCCGCCGACAGCGAGAAGCGTGACCTCCAGGGAACCGATCGGGACAGTGCCGCCTCTGTCCGCGCGGCCCAGCACCAGGCCCGAGAAACGCGCCACACCGACATCCAGTCCAGAACGCACCTCACCCTGGTCGTCCAGGAGATTCTCCGCCGTGACGCCGACGACGCGGTGGCCCTCGCCGACCTCGCCGCCGCCCTTTCCGAAGCCACCCGTCTGCGTGTGCGCATGCTGCTCGCCTTCCCCGCGGACGCCGACGCCCCGGGACCCGAACACGCCGACGCCGCACGCCAGATCGCGGACGGCACCCGCGCGGTGCTGACCACCCTGGTCAACGCCGTCGTCGGCTACGCCTTCGTCGGCGGCGCAGCGTTGGGTCCGACACTGCGGACGGCCCAGGCGGCGCTCGCCCCGATGGTCGACCTGCGTGCCGCGCTCGACATCACCCCGGCCGGTCTCGCCCCGTGGGCCGCGGACGTGGCCAAGGCGGTCACCGCGTTCGTCGACCCGCCCGTGCGCCTCCGGGAAGCGATCCCGGTGGACCAGGTCCGCGACTACCTGCAAGTTGCCGGAACCGAGGAGCTCGTGACCCGGGGGAGCCTGGGCGAAGCCCTCGACCTGCCCGGCCCCCACATCGCCGCCGCCCTCGACGCGCTGGTCAACGCCGGCCAGGTCGACTACGACCCGACCGTCGGGTGGGTGTACTCCTCCGCGGCCGACCGGCCCTGACCTTGCACGCTCCGGACCGGACCGAAGGGGGCTCCCCATTTGGGGAGCCCCCTTCGCCAGCGGGCTCGGCAGACCGCCGTAGAGCCGAGGCCCGTCTCAGTGCTTCGGCGCTCCCCCGGTACCCCAAGCGGTACGGATCCGCGCGAAGGCTGCCGGCCAGCGCTGCTCCCAGGCCCGTACGACCTCCTCCTCCGTGGTTCGGAACAGCAGCGTGACCTCACCCGGCGTCCCGTCCGTGGCCACCAGATTCACCCGGCACGAGGCCTCCGGTCCTGGGCACCTGTTGCAGCTGCGTGCGGTGATGCGCAGCGGCAGGCCGTCGTCGGGGTCGGTGAGCATGCTGAGCAGGCGGTCGTGGTCGGGGCGGTGTCCAGGGATGAACTCGAAGTCGAACTTCCAGCCTTCTCTGAATGTGCCCCAGGTGGTCCAGCCGGTGAGGCAGGCTGTGGTGCCCGCGGCGGCGAACAATCCGACTCGGCGCAGCAGGGCGCTGGCGATGCGGAAGGGACGGGGTCCGGCGTCGGGGCTGAACCACGGCGCGAGTTCGGCTTCGGGGGCGGTCGTCGCCTCAAGGGGGGCGGTCCACAGCGGACGGAACCCTGACAGGGCGAAGTCTTCGCGTGCCGCGTCGACGCTCTCGCGCCACAGAGCCGTGGGGAAGCCGCGAAGTCGCACCTGGGCGTTGGTGCCCGCGAGGTGCAGGACGGGGGCGCCCCCGTGGTCAAGGACGACCCGCAGGCCCGGGATGCCGTGGACAGCGCCGTCCTTGACGGTGGGCAGGACCACACGGGTGAACCAGCGCAGGTAGCGGCTGTCATCGGTGAGGTGGAGGTCGAGCCCGTCGACGAGTGGCGTGACACGCTCGATGCCCAGTGGTACGGGGACGGGCTCCGGGGGCCAGGCGGTGGTGTGGAGGAGCCACCATTCCAGCTGTTCCTGGGCCGCGGTTGCGGCGGCCGGGACGAGCGGAGCGGCGGGGCCCAGTGCGGTGAGTTCGCGGACCGCCTGCTGGTGGGGTTCGCGGGTGAGTGCCGAACGCCGACGGGCGCGATGGCGAAGGCGGCTGGTCGTGGGCATGGTGTTCCCCTTGGACGCCGCCGGCCCGGCGTGCTGGTCAAGGGTGTGGGGTTGAGCCGCTGGAGATCGGCGGTGCGTCGATGGACGCATCGGCCGGGGGATGCGGGAGGAAGGCCGGATTCCCGCTCGGCGCGGCCGCCTGACGGCCGGATCCAAGAGTGGTGGATTCCGGTACGGCCTGGCAACGACCGTGGCGGGCGTGTTGGCCGGCGAACCGCCGGGACCGCCCGAGGTCGTGGTGGTCACGTTCGGGCTGAGGCTTTCGACGGGTGGTGGTGTCCGGTCCGCTTCGCGGCCGAGGGCGGGGCCAGGAGGGCGCTGGGGTGCCCGGTGCGGGATCAGGCATGGGCTCGTCACGGCTTCGAGGAGGGGTCCGTCGCGGTGGCGGTTCTGGCGAACGACCGGGCGGCGGCCTCGATCGCGCACCGGTCGGTGCCCGTCACCGTGGTGATGGTCGCGTCGCTCCACCCCAGCGCATGACGCATGAGCACCAGGTCCTGCTGGCCGGCGGTCAGGTGGGCGACCGGGGCCAGGGCCTGCGGGCAGGCTCTGGCGACCAGGGCGGCGCGGAAGAGCCTCCAGAGCGCGGCCGTCGCGTCCGGCGCGGCCAGGACGCTCTGCCAGCGGGCCGCGGCCTGGGCGGCGGCGGCGCAGACGGCGGGGTGCACCTGGTCGGGGGGCAGGAGCAGCCGGGCGTAGTCGAGGTAGTGGTGGTAGTGGGACTCCAGCAGGGTGGCGACGCCCAGGGCCGGGTGGTGCGGGCCTCGTGGCGTGTCCGAGGAGCGGGGCACGGTGTCCTCTCGGTCAGCCGAAGGCGTCGGCGGGCGGTCCGACGTGGTAGGGGTGGTGGCGGTGCACCAGCTGCACGCGCTCCCACAGCGGCAGCACGAAGTCCGGGTCCGCGCGCAGCACTTCCAGTACGGCCTCGACGGCCGGCCAGTCCGGTACGCGGGCGCCGGTGAGCAGTCCGGCCGCGTCCTCGGGGCTCACGCGTCCTCGGGAGATGTCGCTGATGGTCAGGGGGTCGGGGGTGAAGGCAGCCAGGTGGAGGCCGCGCATCGCCGCGGCAAGGGATGCCCTGAACTCGGCCGCGACCTGCGGGGTCGCGACGAACGGGCGCTCGGGCAAGATGCCGTGGGCGGCGTCCCACAGGAGCCTGATGTCGGCCGGCATTCCGCCTGCTGCTCGGACCAGGGCGTCGGCGACAGGCCAGGAGGGGATCCGCTCGCCGGCGAGTACCCGGCTGATGAAGGAAGGCGACACCCCGGCATCGGCGGCCAACTCGCGGGAGGAACGGCGGGAGCGGCGGTGCAAGCATGACAGGGCGCTCGCGAGTTTGGCCGCGGCCACCGGCTGCAGCGCGTCGGCGGGATCCGTCGCCTCGGTGGGATCCGTGGCCGGGGCGGCGGTCGGCTCCGCGGGTGGGGCCTGCTTGGAGTGCGAGCGCTGGCGTTGTTCCGGTGCGCGATGGCCTGTCCCCGAGGGTGCGGGCGTCGTCCCGGGCTGGGTGGCGGGCCCGGGTATCGTCCCGTTGGCCGGCTGGACGCGCTGGCTGCGGGCCTCCCGCTGGGCGAGGCGACGGGCGGCGTAGGCCTCGTCCCAGCGTCGGCGCGCCGTTCCGGCGGCCCAGCCGGTCAGCTGACCGATCGCCGCCCAGGGGAGCTTGCGGGTGCGGGCCTGGAGCACGGCGTGCGCCCGGAGATCTTCAAGACTCTCCTCGGCTTCCTGGATCAGGCCCAGGACGGCCTGGACGTCCTCGTCGGCCTCCGCCACTGCCACAGCGTCGGCGGTCTGGGCGAGCTGTCGTGCGAGCGCGAGGTGCTCGCGCGCCAGGGTACTGACGAGGTCGTCGAGCGAGCGGTCGGCCGGTGCGTCCTTGCGGGCACGTTCCGCCTCCTGCTGGCAGCGCGCACGGCAGTACGACGGGGTACGGCCCAGCCGCTGAGGTCGGGTGAAGGTGCGCCGGCACCAACGGCAGCGCAGGATCTGGTTCACGAGGGACTCCGTGCCGGTGGCCGGCCCCGGGGAGCACCACCGGGACCGGAACGGGAGGGGAAACGGTCCCCCGGCGGCCGGGCCAGCTCGTCCACCGGGGGGGAAATCCGAGCGGCGCGAGGCGCAGCGGCCGACGCCGTGCGCCATCGTCCGCGCGGCCGTCAGGTCCTCCGGTGGGCCCCCGGCTTCCGCCTCGCGGGGCCGGTGCTGGTGACGGCCCAGATCAGAGCGGTCCCCAGGCGGAGAAGGTCATGGGTGTCCTGCCGGTCCGCAGCCGTGCTGATGAGCAGGATCACCTGCACCACCGAGGCGACGAAGGCGAGAATCCGCGGATTGCCCGTCAGGTCAACGCCTGCGGCCCCGGCTTTTCGCGTTTGGCCAACGAAACGGGCGGAAATGGTAGCGTCGAGGCGACCGATCTTCCGGCGCGTGCAGGCACGCCGGGACCGGCCCAGGGCAGGCAGCATCACAGGCTCCTCCAGGGTGTTCGGACGGTTGGCGAGTAGGGACCCCGGCGGCTTGGCGACCAACCTCTACCCCGGGGCCCCTTTTCGTTTGTGTCGGACAGTAACCCGCCGCGCGCACAGAGTGTGAGGCGATCCGGGCAGAAATGCGGCTAGTCCTCATATCTACGAGCATCGCCTCCCGTCACCTGCACACCACCGGTCACAATCGTTCAACCCACCGCACGCTTCTGTCATATGCCGCTCTGCCTGCCTACGCGCACCGGGCTGCACCCGCATCGACAACGCGCGGACGACAGCCGGCCGGCGCGCTGCGGGACCGGGCTGCCGGTGGAACGGCAGTTCTCCTCCGACGCCAGATCCCGGATGCTCGCCGAGGTCCTGGCCGGTGAAGCCCATCCGCTAGGGCGGAGCCACGCCAGAGTGCAGTCCGGCCCCTCCCACGGGACTGCTGCGTGGCCGCCAGGCCGCGTGGGCGAGCCGGCGCTGAGTCCGGCTCGATGGGAAGGGGTGTTGACGGCGGTGGGCTTGGGTGGCGAGGGCGGGTCCTGCCGGTGGTGTCGGCAGGGTGTTCTGGCCGGGGTTCGGGTTACCGCTTGTGTCCTGAGCGGGTGGGCGCTGACGGTGCGGGCCGGGGCCGCGTTGCCGCCACGCGCCTTGCACTCAGCGTGCAAAAAATGCACAGCATTTGCGATGTTTGCGCGATGGGTGCAAAAACTGAACCCTGGGGGGTAATATTGCTGTGTCGGGGGAGATTCAGCTCCCCCGACACAGCACTGGCCGAGTGACGGCGTTCTACCGCCGGCGCAGGCCGCGCAGGAGGTTACGCCATGACCACGCGCATCGCGGTCCGAGTCCCCCGGTCACCGGGGACACCGAGCTCCACCGCCACTACCAGAACCAGAACGAGCCCCAGCAGCCCCACGTCGAGCTCGGGCTCGCCGACGGGGTCCTCCTCGCCTCCTACGAGGCGCAGGTCGGCACCGCCGTCCCGGGATCGGTCCGCTACGGCATCGAACTGCGCTGGGACATCCCGCCGCTGACGGCCGAAGGGGCCAACGAGCTGCTGGAGCAGATCCGCCCGGCCGCCCAGCGGCTGCTGGACAGCTCCGAGGTCCACTACGTCGACTGGAACCAGACCGGACGCCTCGTCACTGACGACGCCCGGCGCGCCTACGACGAGATCGAGGCCCTGTGCCGCGCCGCCGGTGATGACCCGGCCGGGGTGCTGGAGGTGTGGACCACCGACAGCATCGGAGCGTTCTGCAGCGCGGAGAAGGCCGGCGTCACCGCCGGCACCACCGATGACCAGCTCCTGGAGGTCGGCGCCCGCCTCACCGCGGAGTTCCGCGAGAGCATGGGCAGCGGTCCCCTGGTGATCGACGGCCTGAACGCCTACCTGCGGGACCTGCGCGACACCCTCGCCCGGACCCCGGACGAGGACTGACGGCGCGGCAGGCCGCATCGGCCAACCGCGCCACCGCGAGAATCGGAGACCCCTTTGAGCACCGCCGCCGAAGCCGACTGGCTGGCCGTCGTCCGCGAAGTCGACGACGGACACGAGTACCTGCGGAAGAAGGCGGAGGAAGGCTCCGAGCGGCGCGCGTTCGCTATCGCCAGCGCCGTCGCCGCCCTCGGCCGCGGCCGAGGCGGTCGCGAGGCGGTCGCCGAGCAGCTCGGCGGCGTCTCCGTTCGCACAGTCGACAAGGCCATCGCCCGCGCGAAGCAGGGCCGCCCCTACAGCAGCCTGCCCGTCGACCTGGCCGAACGGCTCCTTGCCCTGGAGCTCGCCGACCTCGACCCCCTGCCCGCCGACTGGTGGACGGCCATCGCCCACCTCGCCCGCGGCACCGTCGCCGACGGCACCTGGCTTGACGACCCCGCCGAGCGTCTGGCGGCCCTGCTGGAGGACGTCGCCCGCACCCGCGGGAGCCGGGTCGCCCTCGGCCCGATCACCGCCGCCGTGCGCACCTTCAACCGCCCCCAGACGCTCGCCGTCCTCGAAGCGATTCGGCAGAACGCCATCGAATCGCTTCCCACCAGGCGTTAGCCCGGTGGCGAACCCGAACTACCGGGCCCCGCCAGGGCAATCCGCCGACAGCACGTCCGTCCCCACCACAGCTGGAGGAGCCATGGAACTGCGAATCGATCTGCAGGCCGGAGGGCCGATCGAGTTCGGGCGCCGGACCACCGGCAAGACCCTCGGCCCGGGCGCGACTGCCCAGCAGGTCACCACCGTGCTCCATCGCGCGCTCCTTGAGATCGAGCGCCGCGAGAGTGCCCCGAACACCATCAACGAAGGCCGGTTCGTCGTCATCGTGCAGGACCCGGCCATACTCGATCCCGAGCTGAGGATCCAGGCCGACACGGTCAACCGGCGCGGCGCAGCGGTCGACGTCCGCGTCATGGTGATGCCCGAAACCCCGGGCGCCGCCCCCGCCTGAGCGGGACCGAGCGGGTGCGGAACCGAACCGTCTGATGGAGAAGCCGCCGGGCAGGGCTTCTTGCCCGCGGTACCGCCGTCGTACGCACCTTGAACCGCCCCCGGGCACTCGCCGTCCTCGAAGCGATCCAGCCGAACACCATCGAATCCCTCCCCACCAGGCGCTGAACGGCCGCCGCAGAGCCGTCCCATCGGCTGTCCGCGCGGGCCGACCCGAGCTCCACCACCCGTTTAGCCAGGAGATCCGGCATGACCAGCCTCCCCAGCCCCGACAACGTGCCCTTCGAGCTGCAGCTGCCCGACCTGCCCCGACTCAAGGCCTCCCAACTGGCGGTCCTGCGCCGCATCGACCAGGAGGACCTCTACATCCTGCGCGACCCGGCCCGCGTCGGCGCCGGGCTCACCTGGGCCACCGTCAACCGCCTCCACGCCCTCCGCCTGATCACCATCGGCGACTACGAGCCCCTCCGCGGCAAGCGCCTGCACCTCACCGACCTCGGCCGCACCGCACTCGGCACCGGCACGCCGAAGAACGCCTGAACCATCCCTGGCCCGAAGGCCGTCCACGCCCGTGGCACTGCCGACAGCCCCCGCCCGTTCCAGCGCCCTCGCCGAGAACCACGACCAGCCCGCACCCAACACCCTGGAGGAACCGATGAACCAGTCGCTCAGCCCCCACGCCCGGCTCCAGTACGACGAGCTGGTCTACGTCCTGCGCAGCATGCTCGACGACGGCGACGCCGACGCCGCCGTCGAGACCCTGGACGCCCTGCTGGAGCACCACCGCGACCAGGTGGTCGAGCACGCCCGCACCCGCGTCGCCGAGCTGCCCACCGCCAACGACGGCAACCTGATCACCTCCACCCGCGAGGCGATCCTGGCCGCGATCACCGCCTGAGGAGAACCCCGTGACCACAGCCTTCGTCGTCGCAGGCAGCAGCCACCACCAGGACGCGGACTGCCAGGCCCTCGACAACGCCCGCCTCAGCGCCGGCGCCGCCGCCTTCCAGGTCGACACCGACTCCACCGACCGCACCCCGTGCATCCTGTGCACCGACACCGTCCGCACCGAATGGGAGGTCACCCCGCAGACCATCGCCGAACTCTGGGAACTGATCGGCCTGTCCAAGTACCACACCGTCGTCGACCCCGGCACCGACCGGGTCACGGTCGACGGCCTCACGATCCTCGAACACGGCAGCGCCGCCCGCTCCCTCGCCCTCTTCGGCGACACCGTCCGTCTCCACCCCGACGGCACCTACCGCGTCCACCCGGCCGCTGTCCCGACCGGCGCCGCGTGATGACGGCCACCGCGCTCGCGGCGCCGATGGCGCTCACGCACACCAGCGATCCGACCCCGGTGGAGAAGGCGGTGGTCGACGGCATCGTCGCCGACTTCGCCCCCCGAAACCTTCCTGCGGATCGTCTTCCACCCCGCCACCGGCGGCGCCCGCATCTGGTACGCCTGGACCATCGGAGGCCACCCGCTCGGCGACCGGACCGGCCGGGCCGCCCTCGGCGCCGGATACGACTGCTCCGACTGGTTCTGGATCGGGAACCGGCACCTGACCAAGCACACCCGGGGCCGGATCACCATCGGCCTACCCGCTGCGACCCGTCGAAGCCGACGTCCGAGACGGGGTGCGCGCACCCGAGACCGAGCGGGACGGCCTGCGCCGACTGATCGACACCGCCTGGTCCACGATCGGCAGGCCCCGCTCCGAGCCGACCATCGACGTCGGCCGCTGGCTCGGCGTCGGCCCGGTCCTGCTCACCCGGTCCTAGTCGCACACCCTGGTGGTCGGCACCGTGCGCCGAGACCTCGACCACCAGGGTGCGCCTGACCGTCCTCCGCCTCCCACCTGGGAACGCTCCACCCCCATGGCGAGATCGCCTGCACGAGGACCGGCCGCCACCGAAGCCCCCGGCCTGCGGCTGCGCGCCGTGCCGTGGAACTCCGGGGCGGGGCGCAGCGGGTGGTCAGCGGACGTGGTTGACGAACATCCGCGACCCGTCGTGCAGGTCGATCGTGGCGCCGTGGCCGACCGCCGGTGGCACCGGCCGTGCGGAGTACACCTCGACGGCGGCGATCTCGCCCGGGTCCGCGGCCAGCAGCGCGGCGACGAGCCCGTGCTCGACCGCCGCCAGGTCGCTCAGTTCCGCAGGCATCGCAGGCCCCACGGGCTTCTCGCCCAGCACCGGCTCCTGGTCCGGGTGGTCGCCCCACGCCTCCCCAGGGGCGCTCACCACCACGATCTGCCAGCGGCTCGGCCTCCCGCCAATGTCGATGAGCACGCCGTACGGCTGCCTGCTGCCACCTACCGCATCGAAGGTCTTCGCGGCGGCACCGGGCAGAGACTCGGCGGCGGAGAGCAGGAGCTGCTGAAAGCGGGCAGGGCGCATGGATGAACATTCCTTCGAAGTGGGGGCTTCCCGATGGTAGTCCGCAGGCTCTGCACATCGCCGCAGCAGCGGCCGGCCAAGCAAGTGCCGACCGGACGTCAGGGACGGCCCGCGTCCGGCGGGCGGCCGCGTTCAGGTCCCCGGGGCCACCCCTGCGGTGGTTGCGTTGGCAAACAGCCCCAGAGGGGCGCAGGTCCAGGTGAAGGGTGCGCCGGATTCCGGTGCGGCGTAGACGGCGTCGTAGCTGGAGAACCGGTCGCCGCCGGTCGCGGTGCCGTGGAGGAGCCGGCTGGGTGTGAAGTCCGCGGCCAGCGGCCTGGGTCGGCTCTCGGGGCGGTGCGGCGAGAGGTCCCACTCCGGTGTCGCGAGGGTGTCCGGGCCAACAGTGTTGGCCTCCAGGTGGGTGAACACCAGGGAGGGCGTCCTGAGGAGTCCGCTGTGCCAGGCCCGTGCCGGTTCCGTTCCGGTACCCGGCAGGGGTCCCGGAGCAGCGAGCCAGGACACGGCCGCGCCCCCGCGCGGTGGCGGCGTCCGCAGGTCGACAGTCCGCGGGTGGGGAAGATCGCGGTGCTGGACGACCAGCACCAGCCGGCCCGGGTCCGGCAAGGGACCGAAGGAACAGGCGACGAAGTGGACGCTGTGGTCCGGGGCGGGCAGGGCCCGGGCAAGCGCCAGCACGGCGTGCCGGGCCCCGGGCTCGGTCAGGTAGACGGTCCACGACGGCGTCGCTTCGGCGCGCGCCGGCGGGCTCTGGTGCTCGAAGACGAGCACCGTGAACAGCCCCGCCGGCGTGTCCAGGATGCCCCCGTGCGACAGCCGCCTCCGGGGCTCGTCCAGGAGCGTCTGCGGAGGGCGGATGACAACGGGCCGATCGGTCATCCTGCGACCGTAGAGGACGGGCCGCAGCGGCGCGCGCAGCCGCTCCGGCCCGTCAACCGGTCAGGCGCAGGGCAACTCGGCGACGTCGGACATGCCCGTCTCGTGCTTGGCCCCGCCGTCGCTGAAGATATCCGCGGACACACGGAACTTGCCCTTGGCGATTCGCGGCGGTTCCGCCGCCTTGCAGTCGGCGTTGCTGCTCACCCGGCTCACCCGGGTGAAGTCATCGTGGCCGCTGCTGCGCAGCGGGCCCATGACATGCGAGAACGTGCAGAAGTCGCCGTCGCAGTTCGCCCGCTCCAGTGAAGCCTCGACCCACTTGGGGCCGTAGCCGTCGCCGTCGCAGGTGACCTCGGCGTACCACTCGATGTTGTTGTTGACGAGCCGAGGGGCGGGCGAGCCGCCGACGCAGACGTAGTCGCCGGCGCGGATGGTGGTGGCGTGGGCCGGGGCGAGTCCGATGACCGCGAGGGCCAGGGCCGGCACGGCGGCAATGAAGGTACGACGGATGATGCGCATGGGATCCTCCGAATCCGAAGCGTGACGAGTCGTGCACGCAAGGAGATCAGGAGGCACTGACAATTCCACCTGGTCCGGGAGAAGGGCGACACCCGCCAACCCGCAGCCCACGGGCCAGGCGCCGCGGGGGCTGGGGCGGTGCACCACCGTTGGAGGATCGGGCCGGAGCCGTGGTGAGCGGCGACGGCGTCGAGGTCGATCACACGGCTGTCCCCGCGAGAGGTCCGAAGACCCTGGCCACGTAGGAGTCGAGCTGGTCACCGAAGGCCGCCGCCGAACCGATGGCAGTAGTGGGCAGGGCGCCAAAGTCGTCGAGCCCGGCGAAGTAGTCCGAATCGGTCCAACCGCCCCTGAACAACACCACGGACAGCTCGCCTCCCAGGCCGGTGAGCACGATCCCAAGGGAGTCGGCATCCACAACTGCAGCCCGGTCCGGCATCAGCTGCTGCGGCCACTCCTGTGCCTCATCGCGCCAGGTGACCGGCTCTACGGTGAGCCCGGCATCCTCCCAGCGGCCCCTCCGCCGTTCGATCTCAAGGGCAGCCTCGTCAAGATCAACAACTCGTTCCATCCACCGATCATGCCGGAAGAGCTGCCCGCCGCGCTGGGACGCTGAGGATCCGTCAAAAAAGTCCGACCGGAACCGCTGGCCGGCCACGGGGGCCCGGGCTGTCGGCCAGACATACGGCACCGTGCTTGACCCGCCAGCTCCTCCTCCCACTGCACGAAGTCTTCCAGAGCGGCCCGCACCACGGCGTCGACCGCCGCAACGGGGCTGCGCCCCTCCCGCCGGGCCTCCGAAGCGATCTCCTGCAGCTCGTCGCAGTCCACCGACAGCACCTTCTCCTCCCAGGCGGCTACCCGCTCCATGCAGGCCTCGACCAGGCAGCGTGACTCCTCAACGACGCCCTGGAATGCGGTGTTGGGCAGCCACTCCGGCTGCCTGGCCGTCGGGACGGTGGGGGCGGTGAACTGGTCCAGCGAGCCGCGCAGGGCAGTTCCGAAACCGACGGAGCATCGGCGAGTCATGCCCCTTCCGACGAACCGGTCGCCGCCGTCGATGCTGCCGCACGCAACCGGTGATCTGCGGATTCCCATCCGTCCGGCGTCGCACGTCCGCCTCCGCGCGGCGTACCGCAGGACGGCTGCGCCCCGGCCTCCGTATCCGCCCGCTGCTACTCGCCCCGTCGTCGTATCTGGTCCTCTGGCGGATGACCCGCATCGTACGGTATGCATTCCTTCAACTACTCAGTGTGGAAGCCTGGTTAGGCTGCCGGCCGCTCGGCCGCGGCCTGTGAGGGAGGTACGCCGGGATGACCCGATCGCCTGAACCGCCGTGGGGCACCACCCGTATGAGGCCCTATCCCGACACCACACCCGCCCTCGGCCTCACCGCGGTGATCGACCCGCAGACCCAGGTCGCCGTCTACTTCGACCACGAGGGCCGGCGGGCCGAGATGGGAGCGCACGGGACCAGCACCGACTCCAGTACGCCGACCAGCACCGGCCAGGGCGGCGGCGACGGGAACAGCGGCGGCAATGCCGCGCCCACCGACTCGGACAGCATCACCTCCAACGACCAGGACCAGGGCACCGGCTGATGGCCGGAGACCGGCCGTCGGCCGTGCTGGTGCTGACCAACGTCCACGACGTCACGGCGGACGTGGTGCTGCGCATCCTGGCCGAGCGGGGCGTACCGGTCGTCCGCACGGATCCGGGGGTCGATCTCCACCAGGGTGCCGCGCTGACCACCCGCTACGACACGCACGGCCAGCGCGGCACCCTCACCACCGCCAGTCGCAGCCTGGACCTCGGCCGCGTCCGCTCCGTCTGGAACCGCCGCCCCTCCGTGTACCGGGCGCCGGCTGGGATGGAAGGGCAGGACGCGGCATTCGCCCGCTCCCAGGCCCACTGGGGCGTCGGCGGCATCCTCTCGGCGCTGCCCGGCGCCCAGTACGTGAACCACCCCTGGAGGGTGCGCGAGGCCGAGCACAAGCCGACCCAGCTCGACACCGCGCTGCGATCGGGCCTCGCCGTGCCGGCCACGGTCATCACGACCGACCCGGACCAGGCCCGCGCGTTCTGCGCGGCGCAGCCCGGCGGCACGGTCTACAAGCCGCTGTGGAACAGCCCCTACACGGGCGACGACGGTCGTGCCGCGCAGGTGTGGGTGTCCGAGGTACGGCCGGAGGAGATCACCGACGCGGTCGCGGCCTGCCCGCACCTGTTCCAGGCCAAGGTGGACAAGGCGTACGACGTGCGCCTCACCGCGGTTGGCGAGCGCCTGTTCGCGGTGCGGATCGACAGCCCCGACCTCGACTGGCGGCGCCGCCAGGACCTCGTGACCTACACCCGGATCGGGGTGCCCGACGGTGTCGCCGCCGCCGTGGCCCGCTACCTCGCCGCCTTCGGTCTGGTCTTCGGCGCGTTCGACTTCGCCGTCGACCAAGACGGCCGCTGGACGTTCCTGGAATGCAACGCGAACGGGCAGTGGGCGTTCTTCCCCCAGCTGATCACCGACCTGATCGCCGAGGCCTTGGCCGACCGACTCCAGAGAGGCACCACCCCGTGAGCTCATCCGCCGAACTGCGCGCCGCCCTCGTCGACCAGCTCGCCCGCGACGGCGCCCTCACCGACCCGGCCTGGCGCGCGGCCGCGGCCGCCGTACCGCGCGAGCTGTTCGTCCCCGAGTACTTCCTGCCCGTGCCGGGCAGCGCGCCCACGGCCTACCGGCCGGTCCTGAACGGCGAGCCCGGCCGGCTGGAGGGGATCTACCGCGACCAGACGCTGGTCACCCAGCTCGACAACCACCTGAGTCCCCCGGACGCCTTGGAGCCGGTGGTCGGCGCCCCCTCGTCTTCCTCCACCCTGCCCTCCCTCGTGCTGGGGATGTGGCAGCGGCTCGACGTCGAGGCCGGCCACCGGGTCCTGGAGATCGGCACCGGCACCGGCTACTCCACCGCCCTCGGCACCCACCGCCTCGGCGAGGACAACGTCGTGAGCGTCGAGGTCGACCCGCAGGTCGGGGCCCGCGCCGCGCAGGCCCTCAAGGCCGCCGGGTACTCGCCCACCCTCGTCATCGGCGACGGCCTTGCCGGACACGCCGACGGCGCCCCGTACGACCGGCTGATCGCGACCTGCTCGATCCGCCACCTCCCCCTCCCGTGGCTGCACCAGGTCAGGCCCGGCGGGAAGATCCTCGCCACCATCACCGGCTGGTCCTTCGCCTTCGGTCTGGCACTCCTCACCGTCACCGGGCCCGGCAGCGCCAGCGGCCGCTTCCTGCCCGGCTACGTCAGCTTCATGGTCGCCCGTCCGCACGACCGGCCACCGCGCCAGCCCATCACCTTGCTCTCCGGCGACACCCGCCCCAGCCGGATCGACCCGGCGATCCTGGGCGACTGGACCGGCAAGTGGGTCGCCCAGCTCGCCGCGCCCTCCGCCGAGATCATCGGCGCCGGCGACCAGCAGATCCTGGTCGACTTCGCCACCGGCTCCCACGCCCGCACCGCACCGAACCCCGACGGCGGATGGACCGTCACCCAGCGCGGCCCCCTGCGCTTGTGGGACCAGGTCGAGTCCGCCGTCCAGACATGGCAGCAGCACGGCGCCCCCCACCAGGAGGGCTTCGGCATCACGATCGACGGCGACGGCCAGCGCGTGTGGATCGGCAACGAGGCCGGCCCCACCTGGAGCCTGCCCATCTAAGGCCTGTTGGGAAGGTCCCACGGCGGCCCGTCCGCGCGGGGTCTGGCGTACAAGGGCGGAGCCCGTCGGTGACCCCTCGCCTTTGCTGGCGACCGCCGTCCCCACGGGGAGTTCTGCCGTCACCTCGTCCGTGCGGCGGCAAGCGACCAGGGGTGGTGTCAGTGGCCCGTGGCACCGTGCCCTCATGATCAACAGTCTTGAGGGCCTGGAGCAGGTCGACTGGTCGTCGATGGGCCATGCCTACGGTCCGGCCGACGACGTCCCGCTGCTGCTGGAGCAGATGGCCGACCCTGACCCCGACGTCCGGGAGACGGCGTTCAGCCGCTTCTACAGCGCGGTCCACCACCAGGGCGGCGTCTACCGGTGCACGGCGGCGAGCCTGCCGTTCCTCCTCGCGCTCGCCGACGATCCGCAGGTGCCCGACCGCGCGGCCGTCCTCCACCTCGCGCTCAGCATCGGCAGCTCGGCCCTCGAATGCGGCCCCGGCGACGTCTACTACAGCTCGTCCGGCGACGAATCGAGGCCCTACGCGGAGGTCGTGCCCCAGCTGCGCGAGCGTGTCGAGGACTTCGTCCGCCACGCGGCGGACCCGGACCCGCAGGTGCGGCGGGCCGCCCTGCCGGCGCTGGGGCTGTTCCTCGACGACGTCGACCGGGCGTTCGCCCTGCTGCGCGAGCGGCTGGCGGCCGAGAGCGGCACCACCGAGCGGCTGCTGGTCATCGAGGCGGCCGCGGCACTGGCCCAGCGACTGCCGGCCGCGCTCGGCCCGGTGACTACCTGGCTCGCCACCCTGGCCGCCGACCCGGCGCTGGACGCCGACATCCGGCTCGCCGCCCTCGTTCACCGGGCGGCCTGCACACCGGAGGCGATCGACGCGCACCTCGTCGCGACGGCGACCGGCCTGCTCCGCCAGCTCGCCCCCGAACCGGCGGCCGAGCCCGAGCCCGTGCCCGGGGAGCAGGACGGGCCGGCGGACTGCGGACAGTGCGCCTGCGCCGACGCCGAACGGGACGGGGAGCAGGGCGTCCCGTCGCAGATCGCCGCCATGTTCGCCGAGCTGGACCGCTGCGGCCGTGTCCACGCCCCCACCACCGAGCTGCTGCTCACCTTCCACCGGGTCCTGGACACGCGCGTGCCCGAGCGCACCTCCCTGCTCACCGCCCAGCTCCGCAGCCCCGACCGGGCCGTGCGCCACGACGCTATCGCCATGACCGGGGACTTGATCCGCTCCCGGCGCGGCGACCACACCGCCCTCGTCCTCCTGCTCGCCGACCTCCTGCTCCCCACCGACCCCTACACCGCCGCCGATGTGGCCGAGACCCTCGGCAGGCTCCCCGCCGCCTTCGCCGAACCCGCACGCGAAGCTCTCGCCACCCTCGTCGACGCGCACCGCACCCAACACGGACTCCACGTCTGGGCCACACCGCACCCGCTGCTGCGCCGGGCGCACCAGGAGGCGGTCACGGCGTTGGCCGGCCTCGGCGACGAGCGGTCCCTGCCTGGCCTGCTGACGGCGCTCGACACCGGCGTCGACGACTGGCGGGCCGTGCAGGCCGCCGGCCACCTGCCCCAGGCCGCCGGGGAGCTGCTGCCGAGGCTGACCCGCCGTCTCGCCGACGCGGACTTCTCCTCGCCCTGGGGGTCCGCCGCCGACCTGATGGCCGCCCTTAACCGGCTCGGCGACCCGGCGGCGGTGCCCGCGCTCGTCACGGCCCTCAGCACCGCTGTCGAGCAGGAACAGTGGCGCACCGCCGCCGCGGCCCTCCGCGCGCTCGGCGCCTTCGGCGCCAGCGCCGCACCCGCGCTGGGGACGGTCCGCCCGCTCACCGCCGCCGACGACCCGCAGCTGCGCGTCGCCGCGGTGACGGCCCTGTGGCACATCGAGGGCGATCCCGCCGATGCCGTGCCGCAGCTGACCACTCTGCTCGACACCAACAGCCACGAGGCCGCAGACGCCCTCGGCCAGGTCGGTGCACCGGCCGCCGCAGCACTGCCCCGCCTGCGGCAACTACTCGAAGCCGACCATGCCTGGACCCGCACACACGCCGCCGCCGCCATCCACGACATCGCCGGCCCGGCCGAAGCCGACGCCGTCCTGCCCGTGCTCCTCCAGGGCTGGCAGGAGAACAACTCGACCGCCCGCCACGTCCTGGAATGCCTGCAACGAATGGGCCCCGCCGCCGCCCCCGCCCTGCCCCGGGTCCGCGCCGAACTCGCCCTCACCCGCTGCAGCGGCAACTTCTTCGACGGCACCGAGTACGACGAGGCACTGCTGCGCGCCGGTCGGGCCGTCATCAGGCAGACAACCGGACCGGCAGAGCCGACCGTCTGACAGCACCTCCTATCTCGTCCGGTCGGCCAGGCGAGATAGGAGAACGCGCGACGTGGGGCGGCTATGGGGCCCAGGGCGACGTCGGCATACCTGGCGCGGGGTCAGGATGTGGGCTCGCGGGTTGCGCGGAGGGGGACGTCGTGGTGGCGTTCCTGGCGAACGACCGGGCGGTGGCGTCGATTGAGCCCCGGGCGGTTCCCGTCACCGTGGTGATGGTCGCATTGCCCCACCCAGCGGGCACCACGTCCTGCTGGTCGGCGGTGAGGTGGGCGACCATGGTGCGGCCCTCCTGCCGCCGGTGCGCGCGGACCCGTTCCAGGGAGTCGGGCCCGGTGATGTCGGCGACCGAGCGGAAGGCGCCTTCCTCGCCGTAGGGGCCCGCTGCTTCACGCCAGCCCTCGGGCCGCACACGGTACTGCTTGCCGAGGAGGGCGACGACGATCTGCGCCTTCTGGCGGCCGAAGCCCGGCAGCGCGTTGATCCGCCGGTAGAGGTCCCGGCCGCCGGCCGCCTCCTCCCACACCGCGGCGGCCCGCCCGTGGTGGCGGGCGATGAGGTGGCGGCACAGTTCCTGGACCCGGCGGGCCATGACCACGGGGTGGTCGTGCAGGGCCGGCGGCGCGGCGAAGAGCGCGGCGAGTCGCTTGGGGTCGTGGCCAGCGATCTGCTCCGCGTCCAGGTCGTCGTGGCCCAGACGGCGCGCGATGGCCGCTGGCGCCGCGAAGGCCCGCTCGGACGGAACCTGCCGGTCCAGCAGGGCGCCCACCAGCAGGGCGAGCGGGCTGCGCGACAGCAGCGCGTCAGCCTCCACCTGCTGGGTGATGCGTACCGCGATGTCCACAGCGGGCTCCTCCTCACGGCGTCAGCAACCGGGTCGCCGGTCAGTGTGACTGAGGCCCATGCCGCGGGCGGGGGGGGGGGGGGGCCCCCCCCCCCACCCCCACAACCCCCAAAAACACACAACACCAAAACAACAGGATAGTCGGCCAA